>JAUNNJ010000052.1 GCA_030531495.1 Bacteroidales bacterium | reverse complement strand
CAATTTATTCCGCCCAGTCGCTTGCGACTGCAAACATAGTAACTTTTTTACTAAATTTTGTGGATAGGCAGTGTGAATTCTTCATGGGAATTCACTTTTGTAGTGCCTACTTTTTGTTTTGAGTTTGCCACTGCTTTGGTGTGAGATTGTAGGCGGATTTAAACATGCGGCTCATGTATGTGGCATTATTGAAACCGCTCTGCTCTGCAATGTCGTTCTGTGTGAGGTCAGTGGTGAGAAACAGGTGCTGAGCATGGGCGATACGGTGCTCGTTGAGATATTGCGAAAAAGTCTTTCCAAAGCATTCCTGCATCATTCGCGTGAAATAGGTGCGGTTTGTTGCCAGCGTTTTCAAGATGTCTTCTGTGCGATAGCCCGGTTGCAAATACACCTTTTCTTCCTCCACCACGTGGCGCACTTGCTTGGCAAGGGTGGCTTGCTGTTCGTTGATGTAACTCTCCACATTCTGCACCACTTCGCCCTCCGCTGTTTGGATGGGGTGCAAGTCGAAGTTCAAAGCGATGAGCGAATAGATGGCCGACAGTAATATGAGCAATCCGCCAAAGTAATAAATTGAGCCTATTGGTGTCTCAAAAACCTCAATCGGGAATATCGACTTGGTGGCAATGAAAATAACAGCCATTAGCCACCATATCACGAACGCGTACACTTTGGCATCAAGTTTCAGCCCATAGCTCCGCAAAGCGTGAGCCAACGGCACCACTCGCAGCAATGTGAGCGTGGCTTGCAAGAGCATCACGAAATCGCACACAAACATCGCCAGCACTACCTTGCCCCCGCTCATGAAATAGATGGTGAATCGGCGGATATGAGGCAACTGTACCGAAGGGGTTTCTCCTGGCAAGCAGAGCACCACATTGGGGAGGAGCAACAACAGAAGCAGGAGCCACAGCACGATATTGGTGCCATTGTAGAACCTTCGTCCTATCTGTCGTGAGAAATAGAGATATGCCAGCGGAACGATTGAAGAACTGAGCAACATCTGCAGCCAATGGAGCCAAGCAGGCACCTCCGGCAGATTGTAGAGAATAAGTGAACTGGCGAAAACCGCTATGGCTGGTACACACATCACCATGGCTTCATAATAATGAAGCGCCTTGATTTTTGAATACACAGCCCACACGATCACCGGAATTGCAGGCAGCAGAAGTAAAGGATAGAAAAAGTCCATACATTCAGGTAAAACACAATAAACAAAGATACTGATTTTTTAGATATTCTTATCGCTTTTTCCAAAAATAATGGCGGAGTCTTCAAAATCTGTTTAGAAGGGGAGCGGCGCCTCGAAGGTGACCGCTTCTTTCGTTATGGGGTGAGTGAATGAGATGCTTTCGGCATGAAGCATGAGGCGTGTGCTGGCGCGACCGTAAAGCATATCGCCCACGATGGGGCATCCAAGCCCTTCGTTGTGGCTGGCGTGCACGCGAAGTTGGTGTGTGCGTCCGGTGTTTGGGCAGAATGCGATGCGTGTGCGTCCATCAGTGCGCTGTATCACCTCAAAGTGTGTGATGGCGCGCTTGCCGTGCTCGTGGTCTACCATTTGGCGAGGGCGGTCGTCGATGTCGGGGCGCAAAGGCAAATCGATGATTCCATCCTCCGCTTTCACAATGCCGTCGAGTAGGGCAATATATCGCTTTTTAATGTTGCGGCTGGCAAAGTCGGCTTGTAAGGCGGTGTACACATCGCCGGTTTTTGCCAAAATCACCAGTCCAGATGTGCTCATGTCGAGACGATGTACCGCCTTCAATGGCATGCCCATTTTCTCGGAAAGGCGGGTTTGCAGCGAACCGTCGTGCAGTCGCCCAGGCACTGTAAGCATACCCGCAGGTTTATTGGCCACCACCATCCATTGGTCTTCGTAAATGATGGCGTCGGCCAACGACATCACCGGATTCTCTGGTTTTTGTCTCTCCACGTCCACACCCTTGAGCATGTGTGAAAGGATGGGGCGGCACTTGCTCAGGCATGCACCATAGTAATGACCATGGTGGCGAATCTCCTGTGCAGGAGAATTTCCCCACCAGAATTCGGCAATGCAAAGGGGCTTCAGCTGGTGGCTGAAAGCATATTGTAGCAATTTTGGTGCGCAACATTCGCCAGAACCCGAAGGTGGGATGAGCGATGCTTGCAGCGTGGGGTTGCATTGGTAGAAAGTGGCAAACACATCCATCAAATCGAGTCGTTCGCCCTGTGCGTTATTCACCACGAACAGGCGGAAGATGCGTTCCTGCAGTGCCTCGCTCATGGATTTTCGGCGTGCTTTAAGTGCAAGGATTTCGTCCGTGATGCCGTCGACCTCCTTTTTTTTCTCTGCAATGATGGCCTCGTGGCGCACGCGTAGGCGCTTCAGTTCGGCCTTTTGGAATTGGCTTTCAGCTATCAGCGCTTTTTCTTCCTCTGCCGACAGTCCACCTTCGGCTCGGCGAACTTCTCTCAGTGCCTTGGCTTCGCTCATCGTCTGCTTGTAGGCGTCAATAGCGGCGGTTTTTTCATCTTCAGCCATGTGCAGTGCTTGTCGCGCTTCGGTCAGCGCAGACGATGCTTGAAGGTGGGCAATCTGCGCGTTGATGGCAGAGATTTGTGCTTCACCTTTTTTGAATTCGCCATCGGGCCGGAGCAAATCGTAGACGGCAGGCACAAAATATTCGTGATTATTGCTTCCCGACAAAATGCCCGAATATGCCGCGAGAAACCCAAGCTGGCCATCGCCGTCGCGCACCACGAGCACTCCCAGCATTTTGCCCCGCTCCAGCTCCTCGTGCCATTCCTGATGCTTCGCCACATAGCGTTTCACCTGCTCAGCAGCAAGCTGGGCAAGTGGGTGCGGAGCATATTCAAAAGGATTGTTCAGCCGAGCCGGCACTTCAATGCCCTCAATCTCCGTTTCAAACCTATGTAGCTTATCATTGCTCATTTCTCGCCACAAAGTTAATCATTTTGCAATTATTTCTTGCATTCTCGCAAACATTCCATTAAATTTGCGAATTAAAGACTTAATTGACGATGGATAAACTACCACAAGACCCGTTTATGCTCTTTAGCTATGTGAATACGCAGTTGCGCGATGTGTTTGCGTCGCTCGATGAATTCTGCAAATCTGCCGACATCGATCGCGCCGCGCTGGAAGCACGCCTTAAAGAAGCTGGATTTGAATACAACGAAGAGCAGAACAAGTTTTGGTAACTGATAAATTGATAATATTATGGATTACAAAACATTGCGTAAACGCGCTATGATTTTCGATTTCGTGGCCATCGGCGTTGCTGGTGCAGTGCTTTATTCTGGTCAGAGTTTACAAGTGCCCGGTTGGGTGCTGGTGGTGGGCGCTTTGATTTCTATCGCCGCTTTGGTGATGGCTCTCAAGTTTTCGTTTGCTGCCCGCAAATTGGCTCGTGAGGAATACGAACGCTATGAAAAAGAAATGAGAAGGCAACAACAAGAAACCAACGAAGACCACGACCACGCCATATGAAATTTATATCTTGGAATGTGAATGGCCTGCGCGCTGTAGTGGGCAAGGGATTTACCGACATTTTTACTTCGCTTGATGCCGACTTTTTCTGCCTTCAAGAAACAAAAATGCAAGCCGGACAACTTGATTTGGGCTTCGTGGGCTATGAGTCGTACTGGAACTATGCCGACAAGAAGGGCTATAGCGGCACGGCGATATTCACCAAGCACACGCCACTGAGCGTGACCTACGGCATTGGCGTAGACGAACACGACCATGAGGGCCGCGTTATCACTCTTGAGATGCCCGATTATTACTTGGTCACTTGCTACACGCCCAATAGCCAGGATGGTCTCCGCCGCCTTGACTATCGCATGACGTGGGAAGACGATTTCCGCGCCTATCTCCTTGCGCTTGATGCCAAGAAGCCTGTGATTGTGTGTGGCGACCTGAATGTGGCGCACAAGGAAATTGACTTGAAGAATCCGAAAACCAACCGCAAGAATGCTGGCTTCACCGACGAGGAGCGCGAAAAGATGACCACGCTGCTCGATGCCGGCTTCACCGACAGTTTCCGTTTCTTCAATCCTGACCTCACCGATGCCTACTCGTGGTGGAGTTACAGATTCCACGCCCGTGAAAAGAATGCGGGTTGGCGTATCGACTACTTCCTCGTGAGCAATCGCCTTGCAGAAAAAATGGCGTCGGCAAGCATTCACAACGAGATTTTCGGCAGCGACCACTGTCCTGTGGAACTTATTTTGAACACCTAATAACAAAAAAAATAGACTTATGCGACAACTTTTCATCTCCCTAATTTGCATCATGTGCATGACCACGGCTTTCGCCCGTTCCTACACTACAGTGTTTGTAAACGACGGACTTGCAGCTCCGCTCACAGTGAAAACCGCTCATGGCACCTACAAGGTGACCAGTAGCATCACGCTCAATGGCAGCGTTGAACCCAAACATGTCACCGACGGAAATGGAAACTGGGTGGTGATAGGTGGCCGCAGCTACAGTGAAGATGGTGATGAAGCTACCATCACATATCGCTTCAGCACACTATATGACAATGGTGGAAGCAAGTCGAAATCCTCGGCAAAATCCTCCAAGCGTAGCCGTCTCAGTAAGGAGGAGCGCCGTGAACGCGCCGCTGAACGCCGTGCTGCAGCTATCAACTCTAAGGTGTTCTCATTTGAGCAAGAAGTGGATTTGGGACTGCCAAGCGGCACCATTTGGGCTGGTTATAATTTGGGTGCCAGCTCGCCTCTCGAAGAGGGCGATTACTATACATGGGGCGCAACAAGCAGTGGCGGTGCTTGTGTGCAAGACGACTATTGGGATAGCAACTACAGTGCATACAGCCTCGATGGTACCACCATTCTTCGTCCGGCACATGATGCCGCCCTTCAAGAATGGGGCGAGGGTTGGCAAATCCCCAGCGTAGATGATGTGAACGAACTGCTGGAATGTTGCGAATGGGAATGTGGCACATTCCAAGGCGTTAACGGTTTTAGAGCTACAGGTCCTAACGGTGCCCATATCTTTTTCCCTATCTTTGGCATTTACGCAGAAGGACAATTCACAAAAGGATACTCTGCCTATTGGTGCAATGAACTTGGTGACGACTATGGCACAGCAATAGCCTTATGTTGCATTGACATGGACGGCTCCACAAATCATTTCGGAACCCCCATCACTCGCTACTACGGATGCTACATCCGTCCCGTGCTCAAGGAATAATTCTTTGCAGAGCCACTCACATTGCTAACTCACAACCTTTTTCTCGTTATGGAGCAAAACCGACAAGTAAAAATATATTTTGCCGATTTTTGGAGCAGTTTCGACTATTCCGACAATTTCATTATCGACGCTATCTGCATGGCGGGGTTCTCCCCCGTGGTTACTGCTGAGACGCCCGACTATTTGTTTTGCTCTTGTATGGGTCGCGACCATATTAAGTACGACGATTGCGTGAAGATTTTCTTCTCTGGCGAAAATCTCTCTGCCGATTTCAATATCTACGACTACGCTATCACAAGCGACTACCTCTCGTTCGCCGACCGCCATCTTCGCTTCCCTGAGTTTGCCTTCTATCTCAAAGGACAGCAGCGAACAACCATCGCCGATTTGGATTGCGCCGACCCTGCTCAGCGTAAATTCTGCAACTTCGTGGTGTCGAATGGCAAGATGAGTAGCGAGGAGCGCAACCAATTTTTTGATATGCTGTAGGCCTATAAGAAAGTGGATTCGGGCGGCAGATACATGAACAACATCGGCGGACCGGTCGACGATAAGATGGCGTTTATAAAAGGTTATAAATTCACTTTAGCGTTTGAAAATAGCAAGAAGGACGGCTACACTACCGAAAAACTCCTCGAGCCGCTGATGGCGCGCACCATTCCCATCTATTGGGGGAATCCGCTCGTGGCGCGCGATTTCAACCCGAAGGCGTTTATCAATGCAGGCGATTATCCATCGCTTGAGGCATTGCTGGAGCGCGTGAAGCAGCTCGATGCCGACCGCGATGCCTATATGGCGATGCTCAGCGAGCCGATTTATCCAAATGGCACCGACTCCGACACGCGCCACATGGAGGCACTCGCAGTGTTCCTGAAGGCTATTTTCGTTCAAGAAAAAAGCACAGCATTCCGCCGCGTGACCCATGGCATGACCCGCCAACTGATGCGCGACGACTACTATTTGTGGAAAAGCGAGAGTTGCAAGGCGTCGTCATTGTTGAAGAAAATTCAATTCTTCTTTTTCCGTCACTTTTCCGATGCCGGCAAATGGCAATTCTAACCCCCTCTGAATCCGAACCCCTGACTCTCCGAAAGATGGGGCTATATTTTTGAGATTTTTCTGCATAAAAATTTGTATGAATAATGGCGCAAAAAAATGCGAAATGCTTGTGGAATTTAAGTATAATTATTAACTTTGTGCCACATTATATAGCGCCAAAACGCCATGTAGTGTTTTTTGATGCAAGTATAAATATACTTTTTGACTTTTTATAACCAAATAGAGCGCTGATTTTCAGCGACAGACATCGCTTTGAGAACTACTCGATACGTTTAAAGAAGTTGGAATATAACCTTTTAAGGCGTTACACCAAAAAGGACAAGCTTGTGTAGATTTAATTAACATTTTTACTTTTTACTATTACAATTAAACGCGGACTTTTTATGAAAAAGCAACGAATCACAAGGGTGATGCAAGCCGTGCTCACAACTATTTTGATGTGCGCAGGATTTGCTGTGACACCCACCACAAACGCTGCTGTCCCTTATCCGAACAATTTGTATTTGACGCAACAAACCGACTACACGTGTACGCTTGTATCAAATGCAATGATGCTCCGTGCTCGAATGTATTTGAGCAACAACTACAACTGGACAGCAATCACAGAATCTTCGCTCGCTCCCTACGGTTGGATTAATGGCGCAGGACAGCGTTCGAGCTATTCTTGCTCATTCGCAGGATGTTCTTTCACCATCAACCAAGCCTATGTGAATGGGTTGACAGTTTCACAACTGCAAAGCATTTTGGCTGCCCACCCCGAAGGTGTGTGCATCTATGTGACCAGCATTCCTCATGCACAATGGGTGACCGACATTGAGAATGGCGTGGTCTACAGTGGCGACTCTTCTTGTCCGGCCTATTTCGGACGCCGTCCTTTGGCCAACACCTATCAAGGTCAATGCTACGGCTACAACCAAGCATCTGTGCTTAGCCACGTGACCAGCTACTGGTATGTGTCGTCGTACAACGTCACTCCAAACATTAATTACAACACCACCGTCACCAATTCGTCGGCAAACAAATCCGACCTTCCTCAAGGCACCTACCGCATCGCTTGCTTCGGCAACAGCAAATATGGCATTGACGTTTCGGGTGGTTCTTCAGCCGATGAAGCCAATGTGCAGGTGTGGGAATACACCGGTGTTAAGCAACAGCAGTTCAAGATGATTTACAAAGATGGCCACTACAACATACAGGCTATCCACTCGGGCAAGAACCTTGACCTCTACAAGGCTCGTTCAGAGGCTGGAACAAATGTGATGCAGTACACCCCCGATGGCACCGCAGTTCAGAACTGGAATCTCCAAGATGCTGGCGATGGTGCATACTACATTGTCAACAGCAACGGGCTCTATTTGGATGTGAATGGTGGCACAATCGCCAACGGAACCAACATCCAAGGATGGACTGGCAACAAAACCGATGCTCAAAAGTGGGTATTCATCGCTGTTGATGGCAAGCAGTCGATTCCTGACGGCGACTACCAAATTCGAAATGCAAGAGACTTCAAGTTTGGTGTTGATGTTTCAGGAGTTTCTACCGAAAGTGGTGCTAATGTACACCTCTGGACCATAGGCACCGGCGACAACCAAAAGTGGAGTGTAAATTATTTAGGCGAAGGCTATTATAAGATTTGCGCAAAGCACACAGGCATGGCACTCAATGTGCATGGTGGCGACTACAAGGGTTACCCAAGCGTTGAGCAATATCCATTCAGAGATGGCGACGCTGCATCAATGTGGATGCTTAAAGACGCTGGCAACGGCAGCTTCTATGTCGTGAATAAGAATGGCCGTTTCCTTGATGTATCTGGTGGAAAATTTGCCGACGGCACCAATATCGGTGGCTGGACCGGCAACTCTACCGATGCCCAAAAATGGAAATTTGTGGCTGTGAATGGCGCACAAACCATTGAAGACGGCATTTACCAAATTCGCAATGCGGCCAACACCAACTTCGGTCTTGATGTTGAACATGTATCAACTGAGAAAGGCGCCAATGTTCACTTGTGGACTATTGGCACTGGCAACAACCAAAAGTGGAATGTGAAGCATCTGGGAAATGGCTACTACGCCATCACCGCTCTCCACTCTGGCAAAGCCCTCGATGTGAACGGTGCAGAAATCAACAATTCCACCAACGTTCAGCAATGGGACAACAACGCAGCCAATAACGATGCTCAACAGTGGATTATCAAGGACGCAGGAAACGGCGCTTATTACATCATTAACAAGAAAGGCCTTTTCCTTGATGTAAATGGTGGCACATTCGCCGACGGCACCAACGTACAAGGCTATGTGGGCAACCGCTCCGACGCACAAAAGTGGGTGTTCAAAAAAATCGAAACATCAGCCCCTGTAATTACCGATGCAAAGGTGACCAACATCACCTCAAGCGGATACACCGTTTCTTGTACCGTTTCCGACAGCAATGGCATCAAGTCGGTGAAGATGCCTACTTGGACTGAAGCAAACGGCCAAGACGACATCATCTGGCACGAAGCCACAATCAATGGCAACACTGCTACATACACCGTTAAGGTGAGCGACCACAAGAACGAACGTGGCGTTTACAACACTCACATTTATGCTTACAACAACCTTGATGTAAGAGCAAGCATCACTGTTGAGCCAATCACAGTTCCTGCACCAGTGACCGATACTGAGGCTCCTGTCATCAGCGATATCAAGATTACAGACATCAGCCAATCTGGCTACAAAGTGACTTGTACCGTCAACGACAATGTGGGAGTGAAATCAGTGAAGATGCCTACCTGGACTGAAGCAAACGGCCAAGACGACATCATCTGGCACGAAGCTACAATCAATGGCAACACCGCAACATTCAACGTGAAGACCAGCGACCACAAGAACGAATTTGGCTACTACATTACCCACATCTACGCTTACGACGAAGCCAACAACAAGTCAAGCAAAGATGCAGGCAAAGTTGATGTGCCAGTGCTGAACGGCACATATCGTATCGCATGCGCATCCAACAGCGCAATTGGCCTTGATGTGGCTGGCGCCAACACTTCTAATGGCGCAAATGTAGAGCTCTGGGCTTACGACAACGCTCCTCACCAACAGTTCACACTCACTCTCCAGAACGACGGCTACTACACCTTGAAGGCTGTTCACAGTGGTAAAGTGCTCGACGTTTACAATGGCGTTGCTGCCAACGGAACAAACGTGCAAACTTGGGACTGGAACAACGTTGCCGACTCTGAATGGAAAATCGTTCACAACAGCGACGGCTCTTACACCTTCTTGAGCAAGCTCAACAACGGTTACGCTCTCGATGCTAATGGAGGAACTATTGCCAACGGCACAAACATCCAATTGTGGGAATCAAACAATACCGCCGCACAAAAATGGATTATTATTCCAGCAAACAACAGCACAAGCGGTACAGGTTCTGGCGACGGTTACAATAGCTACAGAGGTGGTAGAGGTGGCACAGGCAACATCCTCGCTTATGGCGTCGACGTTTCTGAACACCAAGGCATGGGCTACAACTTCCAAGCCCTCAAGAACGCTGGCTACAGCTATGTGATTTTGCGTTGCGGTTTCATCACTCGCAAAGACTACCGTTTCGAAGAATACTACACCGCCGCTAAGGCAGCAGGCCTCAATGTAGGCGCTTACTTCTACTCATACGCAGAAAATGCTTCTGAAGCAAGAGCTGAAGCCGACAAGTGCCTCAGCTATATCGCAGGCAAGAAGTTTGAATACCCCATCTACTTCGACTTCGAAGATCCCCGCCAATATGGCGACGACGCAAAGGGTATCTGCCTCACATTCCTCGACAGAGTAGCATCGCAAGGCTATCTCGTAGGTCTGTACGGCTATGCATCATGGCTCGACGAAGACTACAACGGCTGGGTTCCAACAGCCCAAATCTGCCAAAAGTATGAATGCTGGATTGCAAACTATCCTTATGCAAATTATGTTGACAACTACACCCAAAAGTACAAGACTCGCTACGGCATGTTCCAGTTCACCGACGGACAAACATCAGCCGGTCTTGCAGCTGGTGCAGGCGTCGACACCGACATCTGCTTCAAGGATTATCCATCAATCGTGAAACAGTACGGCTTCAACGGCTACTCAGCATCTAAGGCTCCTGTAGTTTACAACAACGGTGAAAACGTGATTGTTCCTGATGAAGTAGTCACTGACCTTACCGATGTAACAACCAAGACCGTAGAAAAGGTGCAATACTACAATATGAACGGTATCGTTAGCGACGAACCATTCGAAGGAATCAATGTGATTGTCACCATCTACAGCGACGGAAGCAAAGATGTTAAAAAGGTAGTGAAGTAATAAGCAGAAATCTGATAGTTAAATACTTCAGTAACGAAAAATCCGGTTGGGTAATTCCAACCGGATTTTTTCGTTTCATCCCCCCAAGGCCTGTCCGCGAACTGATACTTCGGGCGCTAAGATGTCGCAATTTGTAGGCAGCCACCATGTGCCCTGGCTGGAAGCCAGTACCCACCTACCAAATGCTCCACTGTCTTTCCCCAAATTTGCCATAGAAGGGACGCTCAGTTCGAGCGTCCGCAATAGCAATACTATAATACCCTGTTTTCAGCCACACTCTCTTAACCTTTAACCCTTTTTGCCATTGCCATCGCCTCGCGAATTCCTTATCTTCGCACCAGAGTTCTTTGGCATATTGAATAGCTGTGTGGAGTGTTTCTCCCGAAACACAAAAAACATTCCCCATTTCCGATTTTTACCAAAAAATAGGCGGTTTTTGGTCAAAAAGCGAAATGGGGAATGGGTGTTTCGGGTGTTTCAAGCGTTTCGGTCAACTCTTTGCAGTATTCACTTTCTGCTTGCCAAAGATAACCACACTAACCTAAATATTCTCAAAATGCCCTTTTCACCTAAATCGTTCGTGGCTTATCAATAGTCCACTTCGTTGTTCATCATCTTGTTGGTGTCCCATGGGGCTGGTGCGCCACCAAGGTATTTGTGAAACCATTCAAGGTGGGCATTGTAGTACACTGGCATCGAGTTCATAGTGTCGGGCCAGTGGCCGTCGTTGCTGAATACAATCAGCCGTGAGGGTATGCCGAGGGTTTGAAGCACGCTGTAGTACTGGAGGCTCTGGGTGTAGCTTACGCGGTAGTCGCGCTCGCCAGTAAGGATAAGCGCTGGTGTCTTGAAGTTTTCAACGTATTCCGATGGCGACCACTTCTTGTAAAGTTCTGAATTCCATGGCTGGCCTTTGAGGTCGAAGTTCGGGAACCAGAGCTCTTCGGTAGCACCCCACATCGAGCGTAAGTCGTAAAGGCCCATCATCGAAGCTAAGCACTTGAATGGGTGGTCGTGACCTTGGAGCCAGTTCATGAAATAGCCACCATAACTCCAGCCCATAGCGCCCATGCGGTCGGCATCTACATAGGGGAGTTTTGCAAGTGCTTCTGTCACTTTAATTACATCTTCGTAAGGCTTGCCACCCCAGTCGCCAGAGATGCTGGTGGTGAATTCTTGGCCATAACCGGTGCTGCCGTGAGGGTTAGGGTAGGCAATCACATATCCTGCACCAGGGTACACTTGCCAATCGGCACGGTATGAGTTCATCCATTGCATTTGTGGACCACCGTGCACATTGATAACCAGCGGATATTTCTTGTTGGGGTCGAAATCGTGAGGTTTCACCACAAACACTTCAATTTTGGCACCTTCAGCACCTTCTACCCACATCACTTCGCTTGGGCGAATGTCCACTTCGTCTTCAAGTTCTTGGTTGAGGAATGTGAGTTGCTGTTCGGTCTTTCCTCCATCTTTGCTGCGATAGAGGGCTGATGGCTTGCCTGTGGTGGAGTAGGTGTAGTAGAGGTATCCGTCACCACCGAGGCAGAAACTTGCCACTGCGCGATCGGGGAGTACTTTGCTGTGCTTGCCGCTCTTCACGTCCACCTTGTAGATTGGCACCACGCCGAGTTCCTGCACACCAAAATAGATGCTCTTGCAGTCAGCGGTCCAAACAAAATCTTCGTTCACCCAGTTGTCGATATCTTCAGTGAGCACCCTCTTTTCACCAGTTTTGCGGTCGTAGAGGGCGAGGCGGAAGCGGTCGCTTTCGTGGCCTGGCACCACTTGGAAGCGGAAGGCAATATAGCGGCCATCGGGAGAATATTTTGGCGAACCATCCCATGCCTTGTTGTCGGCTGTGATGCATTTCGCTTCGCCACCGCTTACAGGCACTAACCATAAATCGGCATTGGTGTTGGCCTCTGGATGTTCAGTATGGTTGCTGATAAAGCAGATTTCCTTGCTGTCGGGCGAGAATGCAAACCCAGGGGTGTTGCCCCAAGTAGGTGCTGAGAATTCGCCGGGAGTCACATCGGTGTATGTCTTTTCTGTCATGTTGTAGACGATGATATGGCTATAGCGACCATCAGCATAGTCGGTCCAGTGACGATACAGGAGTTTGTCGGCAATATGACCTTGCACAGGACCTTCTGTCTTCTTCTTCCAACGCTCGGCATTGGCCTTGCCGTCGGCACCAAGGTCGGGGTAAACTTCGGTGGCAAATGCCAAAAGATTGCCGTCGGGGCTGAGTACAGCACCTGCAACGCCGAGTTCATAGTTGGTCACTTGTTCGGTTTCACCGGTTGCCATATTGCGTCGGAACACCTGTGGCAGTTTCACTTCCTTGCCATCTTCGGCAATGGTAGTGCCTGTGGCTCCGTAGTACACCCATTTGCCGTCGGCCGACCATTGAGCGCCACTGCTCTTGCCGTCCATCATTGGGGCAAATGCGGGAGCATCTTTAGCATCAAGTTTCATCAGGTTGATGCTGGTGGATGTTTTATGATTCTTTAGGTCTTGAGTTGTGACATTGAATGCCAGTGTCTTCCCGTCGGGACTCATCGCCAATGCGCTCACGCCTTTGGTGCGATACACATCGGTGATGGTGAATGCGCGTTTCGCTGCGCCAGTCTGTGATAATGCCATCGCCAGAATAGTTGCTAAAATAATTTTTTTCATATAGAAATAATATAGTCTTTATGATTATAATACTTTTTCGAATGCGTGGCGTTCTCCATCTTTCACCATCACCATGCCGCAGTGCTTAAAACCGATTTTTGGCAGGATGTGGAGCATTTGAGCATTGTCGTGATTGGTGTCGATACGCATACTTTCGCAACCAATTCGTTTCGATTCGTCGAGAAGCAGATTCAAAAATGCAGTGGCAAGGCCTTGTCCTGTGAGATGGTGGTTGATGCCAATGCGGTGCACCACCGAATAGCGGCAGTTGGTGGAATTACTGCTGGTAAGCCACTCGCCGTCCCAGATATGGTCGTAGCAAGGGTCGCCTGAAGTAATCAGTGCACAATATCCAACCACTTGCTCGTCTTTCAGCAGCACCCATCCCTGTCGTTTTTCAATGTCGGCTGCCACGGTATCGGGATTCGGATAGCCCTTCTGCCACTGGTCGCGTCCAGCTTGGCGCATCTGCTCAATTTCGCCTTTCAGTATCTCCCAAATCACTTGAGCGTCGGCAGCTTCGGCGCGACGGATGCAGAGGGCATTATTCATCATCTTCGTCCTCCTCCTCAATGGGCGTGTTAAGCAGTTCTTCTGCAGCTTCAAAGTCCTCAGGCTTTACCACCACTTTCCATTGGCCTTTTCCGAGGCCATGCATAAGGGTGCTTGCCACATTGTCGCCCAGCACGCCAGCGTTGATGCCGTTGGCTTCGAGCATTCCTTTCACGATGCTGGCTTCAATTTCGTCTTCAAATTGAGCCAATACTTTCAAATCACCGTCGTTAGCCATAATAGTGTTTATTTAATGTTTCTCTTGTTGAGTTCTGCTTGATAGCGCTGCGCGTTGGCATTGTGGGTTGCCAAATCGGTGGCAAAGTCGTGATAGCCAGAGAAGTCGCTCTTTGCGCACATGAAAATATAGTCGTGAGGCTCACTGTTGAGAATCGCGTCGACAGTTTGCTTTTCCACCAGTCGGATAGGGCCTGGTGGCAAACCTGCATTGCGGTAAGTGTTGTAAGGCGAAGCGGTTTCGCACATTTTCTTTGTAATACGCTTGATACTGAAATCGCCGATGGCAAACTTCACGGTAGGGTCGGCTTGCAGACGCATATTCTTCTGCAGGCGATTGATGTAGAGTCGGCCCACTTTGCCACGCTCGTCGCTTTTGGATGTTTCTTCTTCGGCGATGGATGCCACAATCACCACCTCGTCGGGTGTCAGGCCCAACTTCTTCGCCTTTGCAGTGCGTTCGTCGTTCCAGAATTGCTCAGAGTAGTTATACATATTTTTCAGCAACTTTTCTGGCGTAGTGTCCCAGTAGAACTTATAACTGTCGGCAAGCAAAATGCAACCAATATTATCTGTTGTATGTCCGAATTTCTTGCAGAGTTTGGCATCTTTTAGCGCCTTCATAAAGTCAGCTTTGCTGGCTTGAAACTTGGCGCCTGCACGTTTTGCAAAGTCGTCGAGTGTGCGCACATTGTTGAATGTGAATTTCAATTCCGAAGGTTCACCGCGGCGAAGTTTGTAGGCCGCCTTCAGTGCGGTTTCGCCCTTCCCAATCTTGAAAGCGCCATGGCGAGTTTCCACCTTCATGGCACTGAGGTTGAGCAAAGTGGTCACACGACTGGCAAATGTTTCGTCAGTGTTTTTCTTCAGCGAGTCGGTGAGTGCCTCCATAGTAGTACCTTTAGGAATGTAGATGATAGTGTCGGCATTCGCTGTAGAGGTCAGGAAAGGAAGCATTGCCGCTCCCAAAAACACGACCACGCCAGCCACTATAATCATCGCCTTCTTATAAGCGAAAGGCGCTTTTTTCTTCTTCTTTGATTTTGTTGTTTTAGTCATTTTACTTCTTCATTGTTTATGAATAGCAAATTTACACTTTTTTTTTGATAAGAAGACGACGACTGGACAACAGACTCGCTCAAAATGAAAAAAAGAGGTGATTTTAAAGAAAAATTGCGAAAAGTTTTGCATTATTAAAAAAAGTGTGTAACTTTGCACTCGCTTAAAGCAAATCAGCACAAAGCACTGGAGAGGTGGGTGAGTGGCTGAAACCAGCAGTTTGCTAAACTGCCGTAGGAGTAATCCTACCGCAAGTTCGAATCTTGTCCTCTCCGCATAATCGAAGTTAACTAATTGATTATCAAGAAGTTAGCTTCGATTTTTTATTTTTGGTCGGACGAAATTCGGACGATTCTAAACGAAAACGGTTTGTTAACAATATCTGCGTTTTTCTAAAAGATGTTAAATCTCAAAGAAAAATGTAAAAAAAATGTCGTACCTAAATGTAAGAAACACAAGCACTAACAACGTACTTGGATTTACGTACCCCAAATTGCACCAAGGCAAATCCTGGTACATCGACTTCTATGCCTTCGACCCAGCGGACGGAAAAATGAAAAGAAAAAAATATATGCTCGACGGCATTGTGAAGGTGACAGAAAGAAGAAAAAGAGCTGCAGAAATGATGCAAGCCATTATGAAACAATTACGCGGAGGCTGGAATCCTTGGGTAAATTCATCAGAAAGCCGCGGATATACATTGTTTGACGATTGTTTGGAAAATTATCTGCGCTATGTGGGTAAGATGGACAGAAAGAAAACAATTCATTCCTACACATCAAGGGTGAACATTCTCAAGTCATATATAAAGACACAGCTAATACCGATAAAGTATGTGTATCAGTTTGACGAGGCATTCGTCAATGATTTCCTCGACTGGATTCTTTTAGACCGCGATAGCAGTCCTACAACTCGAAATAATTATCGAGGGTGGTGTTATTCTCTTGCAGAGTATCTAATAGGAAGAAAATACATAACAAGTAACCCAGTTGAAGGCATTAAACCACTCAAAGAGGACGCAAAAGCCAGAAAGGATTTAACTCCTGTTCAGCTTAAACAAATGGCGAAATATCTCAAGAAAGAAGACCCGTACTTTCTTCTTGCCTGCTACATGGAGTATTTTACCTTCATCCGACCTACCGAACTCACTTATGTAAAGGTGGGTGATATATCTGTTGAAAAGCAAACTGTATTTGTCAGCGGGATGTTCAGTAAAAACCACAAAGATGCAAATGTGGGACTTAATGAAACACTGATAAAGCTGATGGTTGAACTGAATATCTTCGCTGCTCCAAGCAGTCATTACCTTTTTGGGAAGGATTTCAAGCCTAATAGCGAAAGGCTAGGTCCGGACAGATTCAATAAGCGATGGGTGAAGATGCGTGAAGCTCTGAATTGGAAGGACTGCTATCAGTTCTACTCGCTTAAAGATTCAGGAATCCGAGACCTTGCCAATGCCGAGGGTGCAGTTGTAGCCCGTGACCAAGCACGTCACAGCGACATTTCCACCACAAACAGATATATCCAAGGTGCTAACATGCGCGTTCACGAAGCAACCAAAACATTCCGTGGTAGCTTTGAGGACGATGAGAAAAAGGAAGAGTAAAATTATTCTTCGATTTTCCAAAATTGGGCTTGGATTTTCTGGCTGCGACCTGACTCTGTGAAGGTCGCAGTCAGTCGTTCGCAGAGGTACCTTTTGCCGTTGATGTGGAACACGGAACGGATGTTCGGGATCCTGTCGGCGAGGAACGAAAAGGTGTACCTCTGCTTCGGGTTGATGTCATGGGTAACGAAACCTGATGACTTGTGCCGAAAATTGATGCGGAGCGAAAAGTCATACTCCTTCCAAGTCATATCGGGGAAGCAGACCACTCTGTCTGTGATTGGGAATGGGTACAATCCCCTTTGGGGAATGTTCCCGTTCCAAAAGCCTACATAGATGCGGTCAAAGTACTGGCTGCGTTCCACGCCCTCGCCGTTCTGCAAGCGTTGGACTGACAGCGGTTGGAACAACTGGCTCTGCCATTCCTCGCTACGGAAGTCGGTATCGCCGACATTGGCGGTGTCCTCGTTGTAGTCACTGAACGAGAGGAACAGGCAGTCGCCCTTGGTGTCTTCGGTGAGGTCTATGTATGCCGGAACGAAATCAAGTTCAATCTCGCTTGCTTCGTCGTCCTCGCTTGCGATACGACCGCCGAATTGGTTCACTGGCTGCAAACGCAGGTAGTAATCGTAGGTCTTGAGCTCATGGCTGCCTACTTTCATCACACTTACCACGACATTCTTGTATGCCCTGAAGATGAAGTATGTGTCAACATCCCTTGCATACAGCATCTGCTGGACAAGCGTTCCTCGCCCGTAGTTGCGTACCACCTTGTAGTAGCCAGCGTCCGCAACAAGTTCGTTCATCGTAGCGTATTCCTTGATGTAGTTTGCATTGCGGAACTCATCGATGAACCAACGGCAATCGTAGTACATCCACATTTGGTGGTCGCACTTGCGGAACACCAGGTTCTGCGATTCGCGGTACTCGCAGCTGTTCTCGTCTTGCGACACTGTTGCCGAGTATTCATCAAGAACATTGTCAAGCAACACTGGTGCAGCGTTTTCGATAGCGGTCTTTGAGAAGGTGAACGAGATTGACCTCGCCTTGTGGTTGATGTCAAACTCGCAGTTCATGAAGTATTCCAACTTCTCAAAGAACTCAGTCACCGTCCAGTGAGGCAATGCCGCCGCATAGTCAGACAAGTTCCATGCATACGGCAATGTGTTGCAGATAAGCAGATACCTGTATGATGACTGTTCCCACTCGGTGAAGTCATAGGCATATCCGACGGCATCGCATATTCTCTTGGCTATGACCAGGAGGAACGGCTGCCATGACAGTCCGCGTGTCTCGGCAGTCCATTTATAGGAACCATTCACAAACTCCACATCATTCTGTATATTGCCCGAGGCGTTATTGCACCATGGCAATGCAACCGCTTCATTTCCTTGCCATGCAAGGTCAGGAGTGATGGCACTTGACTGGGTGATATAGGGCTTGCCGAGGTCAAGATTGTTGATATACACGTCATCGAAGGACTCGTCAAAGTTTTGCTCGCTGCGTCCTTCAAGGAACTGGGTCTTGACCTCCACCTCATTGAGTTCGACGATAGTGACCGAACCAGCCTTGTAGAAACCGCGGTCACGAATCTCGCAGTCGAACAAAACCTTTCCCTTATCCACATCTGTGCGGTGGATATTGCCGAAGATAGCAAGGTTCTGCGCACAACCACGCAAAGGGAAAGTGATTGA
>JAUNNJ010000134.1 GCA_030531495.1 Bacteroidales bacterium | reverse complement strand
ACTAGATTTTTCAGGAAAAATTTTTTCAAAACTTTCAATAATTAAATCTCTTGTCTCCTCAAAATCAATATTACTATCACTATCATTTAAACAAATTAACTTATATTTTCTATTTTCTATCTTCTATCTTCTATCAGCACCTCCAGCATTGGTTGCGTGAGCGCTTGCGGCGATACAAGTATCGACTCGCCCCTATCCTGGCGCAAGCGATGAATTTCGCACCCTGCTTCTGCCGCAATCAAATTGGCTGCACACACATCCCAAATGTGAAGATTAAGTTCCCAGAATGCGTCGAGAATGCCCGCCGCTGTATAGCAGATGTCGAGCGATGCTGACCCCAGTCGGCGGAATCCACGCACCTTTGGTATCATGCGCACAGTTTCGGATATATTGTTGTCGGGATTATCAGCCTTGTCGTAAGGAAAGCCTGTGCATACCACCGCCTGTGAAATAGATGTGCAAGCCGAGCACCTTATCGGTTCGCCATTGAGCATTGCACCCTCACCCTTAACAGCAGTGAACAACTCATCAAGGCGCGGTGCATACACCACACCTATCACTGTCTCGCCCCTATAGCGAATACCTATAGAGATAGTAAAGAATGGTAAACCCGACTTGAAATTTGTTGTTCCATCCACAGGGTCGACCACCCATTGCCAATCGCTCTGCACATCATCGGCTCCCGATTCCTCACTCAGGATAGAATGTGCGGGATACAAATCGTGCACGCGTGCAGCAACAAATGCTTCACAAGCTTTATCGGCAACCGTGACGATATCAAACTCATTGCTCTTTGCCTCCACGCCAAGACTGGCTGAGCGGAAGTGCGACAACTGAATTTTTCCGGCTTCTCGTGCTATACTGATGGCATCGAGAAGAATGTGTGTAGTGTCGGTCATAATTTTTCTGGATTAAACAAAACTCCCCACTGAGGTTTCGCTCATCTTATCGTGGATGTCCACAACGCGAAATGGGCGAAACCTGAGCAAGGAGCAGTTGTATCAATAATAGCAATCACACTAATGCGACTGCAAACAGATTTTGATTAGCAGCTATTTCTATTTTGTCAGCTGCTTAATCTTCTACAGGAATTTGACGTTTAAACACTTCCTTGAAGGTAATCAAGGTTTCGGTGCGGCCAAGACCCATAGTGAGGAACTTGTCGTGAATCAAGTGGAGCAAGTGGTCGTTGTTCTTTGCATAAAGCTTCACAAACATGTCATACTTACCTGTGGTAATGTAGCATTCCACCACTTCTGGCATTTCCTGAAGGTGAGATACCACTTCGTCGTACTTTGAAGAATCATTCAAGAAGATTCCCACATATGCACAAGTATCGTAACCTACAGAAGATGGATTAATCAATGTGATTGAGCCATTAATCACACCCATGCTATATAATTTTTGAATGCGTTGGTGAATTGCAGCACCACTCACGCCACATGCGCGAGCCACTTCAAGATAAGGCTTTCTCGCATCGAGAGAAAGCATTTTCAAAATTTTGTAATCAAGTGCGTCTAATTTAGCGTTAGCCATAGTTTTAATTTAGTATAAAAGTTTATGTTATAATCAAAATTACACAAACCAATTTCTGTCTGTAAGAACTGATTTGTTTACAAAAATACATATAATTTCTTATTTTACCTAAAAATTTTAAATATAATTTATCCATTTATTACTTTTTAATAACTTTTACCATCTCAAAACTTCACATACCGTGCATTTACTATCACACAAACACACATCTATTCGCCTAATAATCACTATTTAAGCGACACTTCACCAAACTAAAGCGAAATCAATCGCAAAAAGTAAAAAATTGTAACCAAAAAAAAGACAAATACCCATAACAAGCTAATGAAACATTTTCAGGAAAGCACCCACACAACCATAAAAGCACATCACTATCTCACACTTTTAACAACACAAAGCACTATCATTTCAATTTATTACCCCCCATCGACCCACCGCCCCATCGACTCATCAACCCATCGACTCGTTGACTCGTTGACTTGTTGACTTGTTGACTCAAAAAAAAACACCTGCAAAAGCATCGCGCCATGCAGGTGTCGTTTATCTACAGTGCTGACTTAAAATCAATCAAAGCACTTTACTTATGAAGCTATAGATTATTTGCCCCAAACTACGTCCTTGTTGAACATGTAGTAAGACTTAGCTGCCTTCAAGCCTTCAGCTTCTTCCTTAGTAATCTTACCAGTGAACTTGAATACGCCCTTGTCGCCTTCCTTACCTTCAGCAACGAGCTTTACCATCTTTTCTCCTTCTGCAGGATCTGCATCGAGATAAGTAGTTTCCTTGCTTTCGTCAGCTTCAGTGCGGTAGCCGAGCATCACCTTGTAGCTTTGCATTTCCTTAATAGAAGCATCTGGGTGCTTAACAACCAAAGTAACAGTAGCTTCAACTGGCACTTGGTCGCCTACAGGTTCGCTAAGCACATACTTTGCTACGCCAAGCGCTGGAGCCAAAGTGCTGAAATCACCGCTGGTTGAGCCCAAATCGCAGTTAAGTTCCAATGGATAAACAGCCTCAGCTTGTTCTGTAGCAGCGCTATCGCTACCAGCAGCCTTACCATCACCTTTACCGCAGCTTACTACCATTACAGAAGCTGCAATCGCGAGCATCATTAATACTTTCTTCATTGTTTTTAAGTTTTTTAATTGGTTAATAAAATTGGTTATTTACTTTTTATAAATTTCATATTTTTTACATGCAGAAATCACTTATTAGCAACCATCTGTAGGACAAATTTCGCCTTCCCTCCTCAACGCCCTACAGCATAGAAGAAGTCGAAAGTACGAGTATCAAACAAATCGTTTTCATCTGATTGTTTTACTGATTCTACACAAATATTAAAACTCATTTATTGTTTAACTCTATTCATCACCTACTCTATCTGAATCCATCCAGAGCTCAATTTTTAATTGATGATTGCAAATATAGATATTTTCCCACAAAAAACAAACAAAAATCAAAAAAAAACGAAGAAAGCAAAGCATAAAATTTGAAAATTCAAATGCATAAGCAAAGCCTACGACGAAAATAAATGATGACACAACAGAACAATAAGGGGACTAAAGGCCCGACATGTGAGCGCAAGCGATAACCCCAGCCGCAAGCCGAAAGACTACCCCACTATCCACAAAAAGCCGACGGAGACGACAGATTGTGGCCCCTCCATGCAAGCGCACGAAAGTGCGCGCAGCTTGGAGCCAAAGCGCCCCCCCAAGCCAGAGCCTCGTAGAGGGGCGCTCGTGCCCCCACCAACACGCCTCCCCCCCTTAACCCTAAACCTTTTAGCCGTTGCCATCGCCTCGCGAATTCCATATCTTCGCACCAGAGTTCTTTCACGTA
>JAUNNJ010000051.1 GCA_030531495.1 Bacteroidales bacterium | reverse complement strand
AAAAGGGGAATTTGTGGATTACCCGCCGGAAAACCGGCGGGAACGGGGGCTTTTGTGGGTGGACGGAGGATGGGTGGCATAAAAAAGGCACCTGCGGGACGGAATCCGCAGGTGCTTATGCATGATTCCCATCATATGAGGGAATTGATTTCTATACTTATGCGAGGATCATGTTGATGAGGGCGGTGGCATCGCTTACGTCGACCACGCCGTTGCCATCGATGTCGCCAACCGACACTGGCACAACATCAACTCCAAGAATGGAATTGATGAGGGCGGTTACGTCGCTTACATCAACTACGCCATCCATATTGACATCGCCAGTGAGCTTATAATACATGAATGTGATGTTGTCGACATACACTTTAGCAGTGGTACTGCCACCTACTTGCGAAACGCGGTAATAGACAGGGACGCCGAGTTCTGGAACTTTGAATGTTGCAATGACATCGCTGTTGCCCGCCACTGCCACGTCGCCAGAGTTGAGGTCAACCCATACGCTGTCGGCAGGAATCATGTATTGCATCTTGAACTTAGCTTCAGAGGAGCCAGGGTTGAAGAAGTGCACAGAGGCCATGAATGGATTGATGGCAAGAGGCTCTGCAGTGGTGATTGCGCTTGGTTTCTTCATGGCTACAGAATACTTGTCGTCGTGAGTGTTGGCTGCAGTTGGAGCTGCAACATTACACTTGGTGAAATTCCAAGAGCAGAAGCGGCCACGCACGTTGGTTGCGCCACTTGTGCTTGTAGTGCCCATTGTCTCGAAGTCTTCAACAAGTTGCGATATCTTCTCCTCGTTTTGCGACACAGTGAACGAAATTAAACTGCTTGCCTCGGTGATGCCAGAGATACCGAATTCATTCATTGTGCCATTCCAAGTGAGAATGTTGGCAGGAGAGGTGTTGTTGTCGAGAGCCGTCACCTTGTTTGTCCCTGGGAATGGGTCGGAAGTATTGGCGCCAGATGTGCTGCCACCTGCGCGAAGCAATTCATAATAGTTGTGAGCGGGGTTAGCGTTAATTGTGTTGTTATACCACACGTTGGCGTTGGTAGAGTCGACACGGAACACGAGCATACCGTGCCCAGGGAGGCTGGCATCCCATTTTGTTTTCTGACGGTTTTCAAGCAAGAAGTATTCGTTCTTGATAGGAGTTTTCAGCATCAATGCTTCATTGTAGGTCTGCATGTCCTTAATCTCATACTTTCCTTCCTTGTCGATTACCTTAGGCACAAGGAAGCCAGAAGCATAGCGTTCGAAGGCAGAATATCCAACAGGCACACGTCCATACTTGGCATAACTGCCACCTGCCATCACACTCCATTCGCCTGGGTCGTGGCTTTGACCACCGGCTCCATAGTCGGTGTCGTATTCATCGGGCAAACCGAGCACGTGTGAGAACTCGTGGCAGACCACGCCAAGACCGTCGAGAATATTTTGGCGCTGAGATTCCCATCCATAAAGTTCAGTGGAGCTTGCATACTTGCCGAGGCGCTTACCGTCGCGAGAAGGAAGAGGGTAGTATTCAAGAGATGATTTGTGGGGCCACAAGTAGTTGCCATTGTTGCCCGAATAGTTGGCACCATAGCCAGCTACGATAAAGTAAATCATGTCGACCATACCGTCGTTGTCGGCATCATATTTACTGAAGTCGACAGTTGGATCCAATGCAGCGATAGCCTCTGCGAACGCCATATAGGCATAAGCTGTGCTCTGCACATCGGTACACTTCATGTCGATGGTGACGGGTCCTGCCACATCGAATTGTGGTGCGAATTTTCCCATACTGTTTTGTGAGAAATAGTCGCGCACACCACCGATAAACATAGAGCCATAGGTGTTGGTGGTGCCATTCTCGTTCTTGTAACCAGCATAGTTCACATCGTTGAACATGTGGTTGTAGACCGAGGAGATATCGCTACGGGAGAACTTCTTGTCGCTATAGTTGATGAGAATGACCAAACCGCGGAAGTTTTTATAGTAGTCGTCGCTTTCTTTGGTTGCCACTTGGCGGCGCGCCTTGCGTGCACCTTCATTTGAAGACTTTTCAAAGAGCATCTTACCGGTTGCTGCCAAGAAAGTGAGGTCGGAAGCCGAACGATGCACCTGATTGCGAGCGATGCGTGATGACGGAACCAGACGGTTGTTCTCCAATTGTGCATACACATAGTAGCCTGCATCATTTTTGACAATGGTGTAACCATCAACGGTGGTGGTGAAATGATAAAATTCATCGCCATGACCTTGGATTTCCAAAGTGGTGCCATCGGGCTGAGTCACTGTCACAGGATAGGGGTACGCTGGTACTGCCGAAGCGCGAAGCATCGTCGTCAAACAGAAGAGCAGCAAGAAGATTTTTTTCATTATAAATGCTGTTTTTGGTTATTATTATTATCTAATTAATAACAAACAGATTTTGACCTGCATCACTCGAGCAACGTTGCCGCCCGCCGCAAGCAAGTCAAAATCTTAGAAGTGAAATTATATTTTTTAATGCCTGCCCCAAACAAGCACTATACATTATCCCAAAATCATACCGATGAGGGCAGTGACATCGGAAACATCAACTTTCCCATCACCGTTCACATCACAGAGTGTAGGGTCGGCGGTGGCAGTTTCGAGGATATAGTTGATGAGAGCAGTGACGTCGCTCACATTCACGATGCCATCTTCGTTGATGTCGCCAGGTTGAATTTGCTCTTGTCCCTTCGCAGTATAGTAGATGGTGAAATTGTCGACAAAAGTTGGGTTGGTCTTGCTACCCGCAACCATACCAATGCGATACATCACCGCATGACGGCGAGAAATATCCACTGGCCAATAGAGAGTGAGCGTGGTGGCACCTTTCACGGTTTGAGAAGTTCCGCCATTCACCTTCACTGCGGTCCAAGTGGCACCATTGTCCTTCGAATAGGTCAACGCCATTTTCACTGCAGAAGCGCTTGGATTGAATACCTTTGCGCTCACTTGATAAGCATCGTAGTAGGTAGCAGTGCTTGTGAATTGGCTTGGGAGGTTCATTTGCACCGAATGAGTGCCATCGGCCTTTGTTGCGGCGCCAGGAGCAGCCACGTTGCACTTGGTGAATGTCCAGTCGGCAAACCTACCGTTCACACCAGTAGCACCTGAAGTGGCAGTGACCGGCATAGTTTCGAAATCTTCAATATCGCTCACGATTTCACCTTCATGAAGCACCTTGAACGAAATCACGCCGTTTTCATCTTCTTGAATGCCGACAATGTTCCAAGGATTCTCAGAGCCATCAAAGGTCTTCAAGTTAGCCTCAGTGGTGTTGGTGAGCATGGTCACAGCCGATGCGCCAGGATAGGTGTCGCTGGCATCGCCTTCACCCTTCAGCACCTGTCCAGCACGGAGGAGCTGATAATAGTTGCGGTCGGGGTTATTATTCACTGTATTGTAGCTCCACACGCTTGCATTCGACGAATCGACGCGAGCCACCAGCAAACCATGACCAGGGATGTAGGCATCCCAACGGTTTTTCTGACGATTCTCCAAAAGGAAGAATTCCTTAGGTTTTGGCGACTTAATCATCATCGTTTCGTTGCTGGTGTCAATTTGGTTGAGTGTATAGTCGCCAGTAGCGTTGATTACCTTAGGGGTGGAGAACCCGAGAGCATAGCGGTCGTAAGCCGAATAGCCCACAGGGGTGCGGCTGTAGTTGTTGTAGCTACCGCCCGCCATAATTTCCCACAAACCAGGGTGCTGGCTTTCGCCACCAGAATTTGCATAATCGGTGTCGTAGAGGTCGGGCAAACCGAGCACATGAGAGAACTCATGGCAGATGGTGCCAATACCATCGAGAATTTCACTTTTCTTCGAATAGTATTCGCAAGAGCAAGCGTAGGTGCGGAAACGGCCAACGTAAGTGCTCGACTTATGAGGCCAGATATGGTCGTCGGCCTCACCAGTATTAGCACCCACACCAGCGAAAATCATGTAGAACATATCCACAAGGCCATCGCCATCACAATCGTAGTTTTCGGTGTTGACACCATAATTCTTGGTGGCTTGGTCGAGAGCGTTGCGCATGATGGAGCTCTGAGTGTTGGCGGAATTCACGATAGAGTAAGGCACGGTGATTGGCCCCACGATGTCGAAAGTAGGCTTAAACTTGCCCATACTGTTTTCCTCGTAGAAGTCGCGTACGCTACCGGTGAAGCTGCCCCATCTTGCAGCCGAACCGTCCTCGTTGGTGAAACCGGTATATCCTTTCTTGTTCACCATGTCGGTGTAGAATTGGTTGGCATCGGAACGAGAGAATGGATAGTCGTTGAATTGAACCAAGATAATCAAACCACGGAACTTGCTGTAATCGATACGCGCCTTTGAAGCGGCGGCATCGCGCTTAGCCTTAGCAGCCTTTGCCGAATTAACCTCCTCAACATCGGTCATACGCTTCGACACAGTGCTGAGATACAACTTGTCGGCAGCAGTGCGTTCGCTTTCGTTACGCGCCACCATAGCCGTAGGCTGCAACTGCCCTTGCACGCGTTGTGCATAGGTGAAGAAGCCCATATCGTTTTTCACAATAGTATAACCATCTTCAGTGGTATAGTAATGGTAGAATTCATCGCCATTGAGGCGCACAGAGAGCGAACTGCCATCTGGCTGAGTCACCTTCACAGGATGTGGCACAGCTGGCACCGCAAACATTTGGCCCACACACATCAGTGCAAACGCCAATAAAAGGATATATTTTCTCATAATTCTGATATATAATCAAAAGTTAAATAAATTCGTTAATCTTCTGCCCCAAATCATAAGCACTACTTACAAATCATAAGCACCGCAATTGGCGCAATATGCAAATTTCGCTTTTTTTTTCCACCAAAGCAAGCATTTATGAAATTTTATACAACATGTGCGAGAAATTAACTACTTTAAAAGGATTTTGTGAACATATCTCCCCACCAAATTTGAATATCAGGAATAAATTGCTGGCTATCTATTATCTTTTCACAACTTTTTCAAGAGATTTTGCGGGGTGAAATTCCAACTTTTCAAGGGATTTTTGCTTTTTTCGCTTCTGCGGAGATGGAAGGAGGGGGATTTTGTTAGTGTTTTTTTAGCTGTTTGATGGGGCAGGTGGAGGCTGTGCAACAACGGCAGCCCCCGCGGCCTTGCCTGTGGCGGCGGAAGAGCCCTGCCGCCACCCATACCACAAGCGCCAGCACCACGAGGAGCAATATCCAACTCTGGAGATTCATCACAATATCATTTCAAGAATTAAGCGAACGGCAAAGGCTACGCCCCACGCCACAGCGCATTGCCACACTACCATAGCCACGGCGTGGCGGGTGCTCAACTCCTTTCGCACAGTGGCGATAGTGGCGACACATGGGGTGTAGAGCAGACAGAAGACCAAAAGCGAATAGGCGGTGGCGGTGGTTAGAATCGACGATAATGCAGCGCTGCTGCCGAAGAGCACTGTGAGGGTTGAAACCACGCTTTCCTTGGCCATGAAGCCGGAAATGAGCGAGGTGGTGATGCGCCAATCGGCAAAGCCGAGCGGTGCGAAGATTGGGCTGATGAGGTTTGCCAAGTTTGCCAGGATGCTGTCTTGTGGATTGT
This sequence comes from Bacteroidales bacterium, assembly GCA_030531495.1. GTDB lineage: Bacteria > Bacteroidota > Bacteroidia > Bacteroidales > Muribaculaceae > Sodaliphilus. The sequence goes on along the minus strand of JAUNNJ010000051.1, from coordinate 13,624 downwards.
CGACAAGCGAGAGATGGAAATCGAATGTCTGCAGGAACCACACCACGATGGTGGCAATGAAAATCACAGAAAATGCACGCTGCAAGAAGTCCTTCCCCTTGTCCCAAATGAGGCGGAACACACTCGATGTGGTGGGTATACGGTAGTTGGGCAATTCCATCACGAATGGCACAGGCTCGCCACGATAAATGGTGGCTTTGAGCACGAATGCAGCAATGATTGCCACTACGATGCCCAACAGATAGAGCGAAATCATTACGAGGGCTCCATGCTCGGGGAAAAACAGTTGGGTGAAAAATGCATAAATAGGCAACTTTGCGGTGCAACTCATAAATGGCGTGAGCATGACGGTGAGATGACGGTCGCGCGCCGATGGCAGTGTGCGGCTCGCCATCACGCTTGGCACTGAGCAACCGAAGCCCACAAGCAACGGCACAATGGAGCGACCCGAAAGACCTATTCGACGCAGCGACTTGTCGGTCACGAAGGCTATTCGCGCCATGTAGCCGCTATCTTCGAGAATGGAAAGGAAGAAGAAAAGCGTGAGAATAATGGGCACAAAACTAACTACAGCCCCTACCCCACTGAACACACCATCTATTATCAATCCATGCACCACATCGCTGATGTCCCACGACTGCAGGAGCATATCGGTCTGGACGGTAAGCCACTGGATGCCGCCGTCGAGCCACTGCTGCATGGTGCCGCCTATCACATCGAAAGTGAGCCAGAAAATGAGACACATAAAGGCAAGGAAGGCGGGGATAGCCGTCCAGCGACCAGTGAGCACACTGTCGATACGGCGGCTACGCTTATGCTCGATGCTGTCGACGGGCTTCACCACCGAACGGGCACAAATGCGCTTGATATAGGAGAAACGCATGTCCGCCATCGCTGCTGCAGGGTCGAGTCCTCGCTCATCCTCAAGTTGTCTCAAAATATGATTAATGGTGTTGAGCTCGTTTTGCGACAGTTGAAGAGCCTCAATCACCCTCGCATCGCCCTCAATCACCTTGCAAGCAGCAAAGCGAAGAGGTATGCCAGCCGCCAAGGCGTGGTCTTCGATGAGGTGAATCACTGCATGGATGCATCGATGGACTGCTCCACCATGTTCGGTAGGGCTACAGAAGTCTTCGCGTCGTGGGCCTTCTTGATAGCGCGCCACATGAATGGCATGCTCAATCAATTCCTCCACACCCTCATTCTTCATAGCCGAAATGGGAACGACTGGAATGCCGAGACTGGTTTCCAGCTCATTGATGTGAATCGTGCCGCCATTGTGGCGCACCTCGTCCATCATATTGAGCGCAAGCACCATCGGAATACCCAATTCCATCAGCTGCATCGAGAGGTAAAGGTTGCGCTCGATGTTGGTGGCGTCCACTATATTAATGATGCCTTGAGGCTTGGCATTGAAAATGAATTGGCGCGACACAATCTCTTCGCTGGTGTAAGGCGAAAGGGAGTAGATGCCCGGAAGGTCGACAACCTCGGCATCGGCATGACCCTTGATAACACCAGATTTTTGGTCGACAGTGACGCCTGGGAAATTGCCCACATGCTGATTTGCGCCAGTGAGCGAATTGAAAAGCGTGGTCTTTCCGCAATTCTGGTTGCCCAGCAAAGCGAAAGTAAGTTTATCGCCAATGGGGAGAGGATGCTCCTCGTCTTTCTTGTGGAAACGTCCTTCTTCGCCCAAACCAGGGTGTTCGGTACGCGGGGTTGTGGGTTGGTCGGTATGCTGATGCGGAGTGCCCTTCAAGCACTGCTGGCAAGGAGCGATATCAATTTTTGCCGCATCTGATTTGCGGAGAGTCAGTTCGTAGCCGTGGATGAGCAGTTGCATCGGGTCGCCCATCGGCGCAAATTTCACCAATGTGAGTTCGCTGCCAGGAATCACGCCCATGTCGAGGAAGTGCTGACGAAGTGCACCTTCGCCACCAACCTTAGTGATTACAGCCGACTGCCCTATTTTTAATTCATTTAATGTCATCTAAATTTCTAAAAAATGTGAGAGAAAAGCAATACGCAAAAAGCGCCTTCTTTTCAATTTGCAAAATAACAACAAATTTCTGTGCTTTTCAATACCCATAATTCAGTAATTTCATGGGATTGGCTCATTATTTGTTGTGATACGGGTTATTTACGCCACAAAATTACGCACGGAGAAGCACAACCGAGTTGCAAAACCGGAGGTTCGACGTGACTTCTATAGAAAAAATCGGCTGCACCTGCTGGTGCAACCGATTTTCAGATTTATATCGAAGTCGTTTTATTATTTACTTACTTCCAGGAAGCTATTATTTAGCAGCCTTCTTTTCGCCACGCTTGATGAGGGCGTAAGCGGTAGGAGCAGCCACGAAGAGTGATGCGCAAGTACCGAAGATTACACCGAGAATCATAGCGAAGTTGAATGCACGGATAGATTCACCACCGAAGATGAAGATTACCACGAGTACGAGCAATGTACTGATAGAAGTCATCATTGTACGGCTCAAAGTGCTATTCAATGCATTGTTGAAGGTGAGCTTCAAATCTTGTTTTGGGAAGAGCTTACGATATTCACGTACACGGTCGAATACAACCACGGTATCGTTGATTTGATAACCGATTACGGTAAGGATAGCCGCAATGAAGGTTTGGTCAACTTCCATAGAGAATGGGAGCAAGCCGTGGAGAGTGAAGAAGCCGATTACCAAGAATGAAGTGAGAGCCACAGCGGTTACAGCACCGAGAGAGAATGCCCAGTTGCGGAAACGGAGCAAGATGTAGAGTGCCATAGCAACAAGTGACCAGAACACAGCCCAGAGAGCTTCACGAGTCATATCGTCGGCGATAGAAGGACCTACAGCGTCAACCGATACGATACCGAGCTTGTTGGCGTCGCCTTCAGTACCCTTATCGTTGCTGAATTGGTCGATAGTCATATTGCCGAGTTCTGACTTGAGAGCATTGAAGAGCTTACCTTGAATTTCCTTATCAACTTCAGCAGTGTTTTCTTTAACCTTATAGTTGGTAGAAACACGTACGGTTTGGTCGTTATCGATGGTGATAACAGAAGAAGTTGCATCACCGAATTCAGCCTTAACCACCTTGTCGAGTTCGTTAGCGCTTACAGCCTTGTCGAACTTCACGATGTAGTTGCGACCACCAGAGAAGTCAATACCGAGGCTCAATGGGCGAACGAAGAACATTGCAACGATGACAGCCACAGCCACAGCTACCACAACAGAAGTCTTGCCACGCTTGCCAACGAAGTCAGCCTTAGTGTTTTGCAAGAAGTTCTTCACCATGCTTGTAGTGAAGGTCATAGTACCGAAACCGAAGCGGTTCTTGTTCACGAAGTTTTCGAGCACGAGGCGTGTTACGAACACTGCAGTGAAGAATGAACAGCAGATACCAACGATGAGGGTGATAGCGAAGCCGTGTACTGGACCAGTACATTCAGCAGCCAAGATAGCACCAGTGATGATAGAGGTGAGGTTACCGTCGAAGATTGCAGAGAATGCATTCTTGTAACCGTCGGCAACAGCAGCCTTCAAGTTCTTACCGTTGCGAAGTTCTTCCTTACAACGTTCGAAGATAAGCACGTTGGCATCCACAGCCATACCGAGTGTGAGCACGATACCGGCGATACCAGGGAGTGTGAGCACTGTTTGGAATGATGCGAGCACACCAACGATGAAGAAGAGGTTGAGAATCAAGCCAAGGTTAGCGATGTTACCAGCCTTAACGCCATAAACCATCATCATCATAATCATCAAGAGCACGAGTGCGATAACGAATGAGATAACACCACTCTTAATTGATTCTTCACCAAGTGAAGGACCGATTACGCGTTCGCTGATGATATCAGGGCGAGCCACCATCTTACCAGACTTAAGCACGTTAGCCAAGTCGGTAGCTTCTTCTTGAGAGAAGTTACCAGTGATTTCAGTGTCGCCACCGTCGATTTGTTGATTTACATTAGGATAAGAGTAAACTACGTCGTCGAGAACAACAGCCACTTGACGGCCAATGTTAGCGCCAGTGAGGCGAGACCATTGACGAGCACCTTCGTCGTTCATCTTCATAGTTACTGCCATACCCTTGAGCTGTTCGAAGCGAGTGTCGGCGTCAACAACCACGTCACCAGTCATTGATGGGCGGCCATTCACGGTCTTCAAAGCGATAAGAGCCACGAAGCCGTTTTCTTGAGCCTTCACGTCCCAGCAAAGCTTAAGGTCGTTGCGGATAACACCGTAGCGAGCAATTGCTGAATCGATGGCAGCTTTATCTTTTTCCTTAGCATAACCTACTACACAGCCATTGCCAGTGATTTGGAGAGCCTTAGTGATGTCGAAGTCGGCATCTGCGACCTTCTTAGCTTCAGCCACCTTAGGTTCGGCTTCCTTCTTTGCAGAGTCAGCTTTTTCATCAGTCTTGGTTGAGTCGTTAGCTTCAGCCTTAGGTTCTTCAACCTTCTTGCCAGAAGCAGCAGCCATGAACTTTTGGAAGTCGCTTGCGATTTCGCTGTATTTGTAGGTTTGATAGAATTCGAGGTTAGCAGTTTGTTGGAGCATCTTCTTTACACGTTCGCGGTCCTTAACGCCAGGGAGTTCGACGAGGATGCGGTTGGTGTTAGGAAGTTCTTGGAAGTTAGGTTGAGTGATACCCATCTTTTCGATACGAGTAGCGAGCACGTTGAGAGTGTTCTTCACTTGTGCCTTCACTTCATCCTTAAGGATAGCTTCAACTTCGTTGTCAGAGACATTAGGATTTTCCTTAATCTTAGATACCTTTTCGCCGAAGATTGATTGCCAGTTGCTACCGCCGTTGTTCTTGAAAGCCACGCAGAATTCGTGAACAGGGTCAGCAGCACCCTTAGATGCTTCAATCGCTTTTTTGAACTTTTCAGTTTCGTTCTTGTCAGACAATTCAACGAGAATGTCAGGAACTGAGAGTTCGAGAGTAGCAGTCATACCACCCTTCAAGTCGAGGCCGAGACCAAGTTGCTTTTCGCGAACGTCTTGCAAAGTGTAGTAGCCCAGCCAAACCTTCTCCTTTGAGAGAGAATCGATATAACCGTTGTAAGCATCGTTATACTTCTTGCTACTGTGGTCAACCTTGCCGCCTGCAGCCTTCATAGCCACTGCAACAGCTTCATCTTCGTAGTGGTTAGCCACGAAAGTGAACGACATGTAGAACAAGCAAATCAATACCAAGAAACCGGTTATAAGCTTAATAAAACCTTTAGTTTGCATGTGTAAAATTTGTTATTATTTATTGTTGTTTTATATACACCAAAAATCGCTCCCTTTCAACAAAAGAGAGTTTACAGACTGCAAATATACAACAAAAACTTGAAGTTGAAAAACAATTTATAGGTGAAAATCATTTTTCAGCACATTTCACGTCCTTTTTGTACCTTTCCAGCCTATATCTATCGCATTCATATGGAAATAGGCGAATAAAGTGGAACAGAGAAGGTGATCCAGAGACGTTCATAAAAACATATCTGGTTTAGGATTTTGGTGCAGGACAGAAGACAAGCCAAAACACCATCAGTAGAACCGTCCCAACGATGGTGCTGAGCTAACGACACGCCCAAAACACCATCATTAGAACCGTCCCTTTGATGGTGTGTTTGCGAAAATTTGCCCAAACAAGTATTTACACACAATTGTTAATCAACACTTTGCATAAGACCACATCAAAAGCCCCCCCTCTGATTGCACATGAAATCATGGAGTCAAATTGCTCCATGATTGGAAAAATACCGCCAAAAGGCGTGAATTTCTCGGATTTTATTACTATATTTGCCATGTCGTGATGTGATTTTTCTTGTTTGATTTTTACACCCCTAAGACAAGTAAAAACCCTGGCATGGCTAAAGAAATATTAGCAGGAATTGGGCATGAGGATCCTGAACTCTAATTTGTTTGGCATAAAGAATGAACAACCCTATATTTTTCTGCTCTCACCTTCTTAGAATTATCAACAATGAAACTCATTACAATCATCCTGTCTCTTCTAATCGCTTTTAATGTTAAGGCGGTGGGAGTTGTTGCTGCTAGCCCAGGTGCAGCATTAGCTACTTCGACATCTACCGCAAAGAAGTCGTCGAGCAAGAACAAAACCACTTCAAAGAAGAGACAATCAAAGAAAGCAAAAAAATCCAAACTCAGCGACAGCTACATGAAGGGATATGAGGAAGGATACGATGACGGCTTTAACAATGGAGCTGACTATGGAACTGCATATTCCGACGATTACTACCCCCTGCCCGGAAAACTTCGCGGAAAAGCACGACGAGAGTATCTTGAGGGATATAGAGAAGGTTATCACGACGGCTTCGCTGATGGCCGTGGTGACCGCGACGGGTATTAACCCCCTATCAATAAATGGCATGGAACAGTTGACAAAATACTTTGAGGTAGTGGCTGAGTTGCACAAGATGGGCTATGAACAGATTCGCATGACCGATGATCCCGAGATTGTAAAGCAAGCATTAAACCATTTTGATACAGTTTTATCAGAAGACATCTGTAAAGGGTGTAAAATACGCGACTGCAATTATACTCACCTCCAATGATACGGGATTGCTTTGGAGGTGGGATTATAGAGGTGGTTCATGGGGGTAAATACCACCGTACTTATAGGCTGGCGGCTGCATTTGTTGTGGCTGGCAGTTTTTCTTTTTGGCCTATTGGAAACTGATTGTATTCTGGTTCATTGCCGGTGAAGTTTATATGATGAACATTTATATCTCAATAATCCCATTGCCTCAGGCAATCTTCAGTCAAAGGTTCCTCTCCCGGAATCATTGACTGAAAGTTTAATAATCCTCATCGTCTTCTATATATCCACTTCCACAACAAATAGGGCAAGTCTGATTTTCAACACCTGTTCCATCGCAATCTCCACAATAGTATTCAACGCCATCTATTTCTACCAATCCAGTCCCTTCACAATATTCACAGGCAACTTCAATACCATCGTTTTCATCAAAACCTGTTCCTTCACAACAGCGGCAGTCATCCTTGATGAAGCCCACACCGCCACAATAATCACAGTATCGCATAATTCTCCATTTTTGATTTTTTGCTATTTATACTGCAATTGTTGTGCCAGAATAAACTTGAGGTGATATCTTACAAAGTACATCCTGACATTCATGGCATATCTAACCCCATATTAATGGCTTCCATAAATGCACCATCATTAGAACCGTCCCTTTGATGGTGCGCTTGCGTAGGTGGGGCAAAATTAGTATCTTTGCTTTTGCTCTCTAACAACACATTAAAATAAGGATATGAAGGAAAACTGGAAAATAGTGGTGCTTGACGGATTTGCTGGCAACCCTGGCGATTTGAGCTGGGCTCCTCTTGAAGCGTTGGGACAATGCACTATCTACGACCGCACTGCTCCGGAGCAAGTGCTTGAGCGAGCTGCCGATGCACAAATCGTACTCATTAACAAAGTGGTGATGGACCGCGCGACTATTGAAGCGCTCCCCTCTCTGAAATACATTGGCGTGATTGCCACTGGATTCAACATTATCGACCTTGACGCAGCACGCGAACATGGCGTGGTGGTAACCAATGTACCGGCCTACAGCACTCGCTCGGTGGCGCAAATCGTGTTTGCCCATTTGCTCGATATCACTAACAGTGTGCAGCACTATACCCGGGAGGCACACGCTGGCGCATGGAGCAAAAGCAAGGATTTCACCTATTTCAATACGCCCGTGATGGAACTTGACGGCAAAACGATGGGCATTGTGGGACTCGGCAGCATCGGTGGTGCTGTGGCGCAGATTGCATTGGCGATGGGCATGAAGGTGGTGGCGTTCACCTCCAAGCCCCAAGAATCGCTCCCTGCTGGCATCGTGAAGGCGGACATGGACACGCTTTTCGCTTCAAGCGATGTGGTTTCGCTTCACTGTCCGCTCACTGCCGATACGAAAGGGCTCGTGGATGCTCGCCGATTGGCGCAGATGAAACAAGGAGCCATCCTCATCAACACTGCTCGTGGCCCGCTCGTGGATGAAGCTGCCCTTGCCGAAGCGCTGGCAAGTGGCCATCTGATGGGCGCCGGGCTCGATGTGCTCACCCAAGAGCCGCCCGCTGCCAACAATCCGCTACTTTCTCAACCCAACTGCCACATCACCCCTCACATTGGGTGGGCAAGCGGTGAAGCGCGCGTGCGCCTGATGGACATCCTCGTGGCAAATGTGAAAGCCTATATCGATGGTGCGCCTCAGAATGTGGTGAATTAAAAAGCATCCGCACAGAAAGGTGGGGGGATATAGGAGTAATGCTCCTGCGAGTATCGACTTGCAGGAGCATTGCTTTATCTATAGGTGTGGAGAATGGGGTTATTTGGCTTGCTGGGCGAAGTAAATCTTCATCTGCTCTTTCACCTTTGGAGCCAAGGCGATGAGGGTGAACATGGTGCATACTGCCATGCCTGCAAATGCCAGGTCCATGATGCCTACCAGGAGGTTGAGCTTGATTACCGCTGCCACCACAATCATTACGAGGTAATAGTAGTTGTAGTATTTTGCATTTTTCGCTCCGAAGAGGTAGTTGGTACATTTCAGTCCGTAGTAGCTGTAGCTGAACATGGTGCTGAAAGCGAAGAAGAACACGATGGCCATGAGCAAATATTGACCCACGTTAGGAATCATCATGTTGAATGCACCGAGGGCGTTTTTCAAGCCGGCGTCGTCGGCCAAAGCAAGACCCGACTGACTCGCCATGATGATGGGGATTGAGGTGAGCGTGCACACGATGCCCGAGTCGATGAGCGGACCGAGCATGGCGATAAGACCTTCACGCACTGGCTGGTTGTTTTTCGATGCGCCGTGCATCATCGATGCCGTACCCACACCGGCTTCGTTGACGAAAGCCGCACGTTTAGCGCCGGTGAGTGCCACATAGACGAATGCGCCGAAACCAGCCTGGAAGTTGAATGCACCTTCAAAAATTGATGCAAACACAGCAGGAACGAGGTCGTAGTGAAGCACTACCACTGTGAGCACCATCAGGAAATAGAGCACAACCATCACTGGCACGATGCGGGAAGCGGCTTTTGCAATGCGGCCGATGCCGCCAAGAATCACGAAACCAACAATCACCGCCATTGCCACGCCGATGCCGAACTTGATGCCGAACGACGACTCAATGCCCGAAACGGTGATGATGGATTCGGTGAGCTGGTTGGCCTGCATGAAGCAGAGTGTGCCCACCATACCGAAAATGGTGAATGCAATGGCCAGGAACTTAAACTTCTTGCCCAAGCCTTCGGTAATCATATACATGGTGCCACCTTGTGTTTCGCCAGCGGTGTCTTTTCCGCGATACATGATGGCAAGCGTGCCTTCAAAGAATTTGGTGGTCATACCCACGAGGGCACTCACCCACATCCAGAACACCACGCCAGGTCCGCCAATAGCTACTGCAATGGCCACGCCAGCAATGTTGCCCATGCCCACTGTGGCTGCGATAGCACTCATCAACGCCTGAAACGAGCTAATCTGCCCCTCCTGTTTACCGCCATCGTTAGCCTGCTTTTTTCGCAATTCGCGAAGTGCCCAAGGGAAACGGCGAAGGGAAACAGCCCCTGAATAGACGAAGAGGAAAAGTCCGCCGCCAATCAGAAGCAGGAATTCAGGCACACCGCATACGAAGTCGCTCGTGTCGATGATGGCCTGACTGATAGTGCTAAATAAATCGTTCATAAATTATCTTAGTCTAATTATACAAATATATACTGAATTAGTGATTATTTGCTTGTTGGTAGGACATCCATCTTTTTCACAAACAAGCGACGCCCCTTGAAGAAGCTGTGCATAATACGAAGATGGGTCATTTTTTGCACGGACGCTCGAGCCGAGCGTCCCTACAGGACCTTGATTGCCAATTATTACACAGCCCTATTTTGGGGTGCAAAGTTAATACTTTTTTCACAATAATAGAGCATTTGCCCACATAATTCTTTGATTCATCATCTTTTTGCACAATCCTTAATTTGGTGCTATCGCGGACTTTCAGCCCGCATTGGAGGGGGGACTTGTCGCCTATCCCCGGCCTACGACCGGGGTTATCGTTCGCTTGCGCTCACATGTCGGGCCTTCAGCCCTTTCTTTGGATTCTGCGAGATTTCGAGTTTTCGAGATTTCAGGTCTACGAGTTTTTTTGGGGGGGATGGAGGAAAAAGTGGAGCCCACATACGCGAGCCCCACTCCAAGGATTAGATTAATACAAATACTATTGTGTTTATGAGTGTATGTTTACATTGCAAGAATCTTGCTGATGAGCACAGTTACATCAGTGACATCGAGCACGCCATTGTCGTCGACGTCGGCAACTTCTGGAATGAATTCGGCAGGTTCGACACCGAGCACCTTATTGATAAGTACGGTCACGTCGGTCACATCAACCGAGCCATCGCCGTTCACATCGCCAAGCTGATATTCAGGTTCGCCATGGCTCACAACCCATCCTTCTGGTATGTAGTCTTGACCTCTATTGACTTCCAGATTTTCGGGGCAGATAAATTTGCCTTGAGGCGCCACTTTGTACAACCAAGAGGTGGTGCAACCATCCACCCATTGATTGAATGCCACTTCCACCCGGTTAAGGGAGCTACAACCGTAGAACATTGAATTGTAGCAATATTTTACCAATGTGGTTGCTGGCAACACAGGTGCTTCTGTGAGTGAGGTGCAGCCCCTGAACATTGATTGGTAGCAAAAATCAGCCAATGTGGTGGCTGGCAACTCTGGGGCTTTGCCCAGAGAGGTGCAACCCCTGAACATTGAATTGTAGCAGTAATCAGCCAATGTGGAGGCTCGCAATGCAGGTGCTTCTGTGAGTGATGTGCAGCCCCTGAACATGGAATGGTAGCAATAATATGCCATTGTGGTGGCTGGCAACTCGGGGGCTTTGGCCAGAGAGGTGCAGCCTTCAAACATAGACCAATAGCAATAATCAGCCAATTTTGTTGCTGGCAACGCAGGGGCTTTGGTCAAAGAGGTGCAGCCTTTGAACATGGCGTTATAACAAATCTCTGCCAACAATTCGGCAGGCAGCGCATCAGGAACCCCTTTAAGGTTTTCACAGTCCTTGAACATGCCCAAATAGCATTCAGATGCAAGTGTGGTAGCAGGCAGTGCTGGAGCATTGAGCAGAGATGTGCAACCTTGGAACATGTAGGCATAGCAATCTTTTGCTAAAGATTGAGCAGGCAATTCGGGAGCCTGCGTGAGAGCGGTGCAGCCTTCAAACATGCTGTTGTAACATGAGTCCGCCAAAGTGTGGGCAGGCAATTCGGGAGCCTTTGTGAGCGCGGTGCAGCCTTCAAACAAACGGCGGAACGCCTTACGAGGCAAAGTATCCACCCCCTCTTTGGTGTAAAGCAACGACATGACGCTACCTGCAGCGGCAACCTTTCCTGTCATCAAGAATTTATAATTGACACTCGAACTATGGTACAATCCCTGATTTCTGTCATTGACAGTGCGGAAATACACCTTGTCACCAACTTTGTTGAGGGTGATGGCTTGACTGCAATCATATTCTTTCCAATTCACGTTGTCGGTAGAATATTGGAAAATAGCCTTCTCATAATCAAGACTGTAGCTATTGGGGTTGTTGTACAGTTGCACCGACGATGATTCTTGCTGCGCTGTAAACGAGATTGGGTTGGGGTGAAGCACTCTCTTTCCGGTTAGCCAATTCCAGCCTTCAGGAATGGTGTTCACGCCGCGTGTGCTGCAATCAAGAGTTGAATGAGAGACAAACGTGCCAGTAGCAGCCACGTCTCTGAGCCAATAGTTGGTGGCGCCATTCCAGTCGTCGAACTCCACTTCCACCCTGTTCAGGTTAGTACAGCCGTCGAACAAACGATAGTAGCAGTTCGACGCCAGTTTCTTCGCTGGCAGATATGGCGCTGTCTTGATACCTGTGCACGAACGGAACATGCCCTCGTAGCATCCGGTGGCAAGTGTTGTGGCAGGCAAAGCGGGAGCCTCCGTAAGGCTCTTGCAGTTGTAGAACATCGCATAATAGCAGCGCTCTGCAAGTTTTGTGACGGGCAAAGCAGGAGCCTTGGTCAAGCCCGGGCAGTTGTAGAACATGCCACGATAGCACTCTTTGGTGAATGTGGTGGCTGTGAGTTCTGGAGGAGTGGTCAGGCTTTCGCACGCCTTGAAAATGTCGCGGAAGCACGATTCCGATGGAATCACGGTGGCAGTGCCATGGCCGTCGATGAGGCTCATGAGGCGTCCACTTGCTGCAATCGAGCCTGTCATCACGAACGACGACATAGGAGTGCCATCCACAAACGCCACATTCTTCGGATTGCTGAACCCCTTGGCATTCACGCCACGCATTTTAATCTCGCTTCCATCTGCCAGAGTAATGGCGCTATAGTCCCATGTGGTCCAATTTTCGTCGCCATCAATGCTGTATTCAATCGCTGGCGTGTTGCCATTGTAGTTGGTCAGCGCAATTGAAGATTCGCCGGTGGCTGTAAAGGTGAGATAGTCGCCTTCGTGGCACACTGAGCATTCGCCGTTCACGAATTTGTGAGGCAATCGAGGAGATGTTGGCACAAAGTGGGAATCGGAATACTTCACCCCCTCGTGGGTATATTCCGCCACATAATTTGTTCCGCCTCGGTGTGAGCAGGAGGCTTCTATTGTTGTTGCCTTCACCTCTGGATCTGTGAAATAAATATCCTCATTGAGTGCCACGTGACTACAATTCACACATCCAATTTTTAAACGCACACTGCGCGTGTACCATTTCCAATTACCGCGAAGAGTATGGGGGAGGTAAGGCTTTTGCAAATCCCATAAACTTGTTGCCTGAAGGGCTTCACTGTCGAGGAAAACTTTTTCGCAGTTTTTGCACTTGTAATGCTCCTCATAACCTCTGGAATGGCATGTAGAAGCTGTGGCTTCCACCTTCTCGACATCATGGTAAATTCTTTGATTTTTATCATTGGAATATCTTTCATCGCCCACGTTTTCGCCAGTGCATGTTTTATCCTGCACCTTGTAGACGTGCATCGACATCGCATCCTCTTCCGACAATTCGAAATTCAGCTGGGGATAGTCGTGTGTGCCCAGTTTTTGATAGTAGTCGCTATAAGTTGGCACCAACTTGTAGCATATAGCGCCCGACTTACATTCATCAAAGGTGCAAACATAGTTTGACTCCGGGATTGACGGGCCATCGGTGTTGTAGCCCTTGTTGGCGCATGAGTCGCCAAGACAAACATTTCTCTGCAAACGGTCGCCATAGGCTCTAAGTCGGCCCACAATACCGCCCACATGCACATTGCTACCCGCATGGTGAAGACCAGCACGACTAAAGCAATTATCACAAACGCCAAATATATCGGTTTCATTGTTGTTGTAGCCCAATATACCGCCTATAGTGGGACCTGAGGCCGAAGAATAAATCGAGCCGTCGGTAAGGCAATAACTAATCCTGCCGGTTGCCTCTGCATGGGCAAAACCAGCAATGCCACCAATGCAATCAGTGGATTTGCCAGCATCAATCACACCATGATAAGACCCTTAATTCCGCAACACTATAGTTTAACATTATTTATAAGTGCCTGAGCAACA
>JAUNNJ010000050.1 GCA_030531495.1 Bacteroidales bacterium | reverse complement strand
TGGTTTTGGTTTGGTCCAATAGATTTATTTTACCAACCTCATCCATTAAACTACGGATAGCAGTTTTACTTATCTTGAATTTTGTAAACATATTGAATTAGTATTTAGTTAGAAGTGCATGAGCGAATCGAACGCTGATGCTTATGCATCCACCTGTGCATGCACTAACCTTTTGGAAGAATTACCTCAACCACCATACATCGTCTCTATACGCTTTCTTGTTGTCCTCAACATCCTACCATGCACAAGCTAGGTCGGTGTAGTATTGCTACTATGTCCGTTCGGGTTGGAACTAAGGCTGCACAGAGAACAGGTCGAGTACGAAGATAAAGGCGAATAGCCACTTTGCTACCGTAGATTGAGTTGTCTTCCTCAACTCAATCTACTCCAATTGATTTTTCTTTTTCATATTGAACTAAATTAAGATTTAAACGAACAGAGAGTACTCTCTGTTCTTATTTAATATGCTAATCAAATCCACAGAAATGCACATTCAACTCATGAAGGTACTACAAAAAAGCACCCTGAAGTGTGCTCTTGGTCATCATGGTGAGGCATTAACATCTTTAGGGGTACTTGCCACTAGGTTCTGTCTGCTCTTTTTGTTATTGCCATTGTATATTATAAATTTGAGGACTATAGACGCTCAGTAGAGATTCGACTCATTTCAACGAGTGATTATTACCCCCAAAAGAGCATAAAAACAATAAATCTCGATAAATTTGAGGCTTAGAAAACCCAAATATAGTGATTTTCGTCTAAAAAGCATGTACCATCTAAGTACCATATGATAAAACGACGCTGTTTTTGGTTTGCGTTATATGCTGTGTGTCAGACTATTGAATTTATATATCGTTGCCTGGCAAAGGTAAATCATCTTTCTATCTGACATATATTGTTATAATTTGATTTTTAAAAAAAGAAAACCTACATTTCTGTGGGGGTGAGGAGGTGGGGGGGGATGTAGATGGTGGCGATGGCTACTACGCCGGGGATGGAGATGACGAAGCGTTTGTCGCCGCGGATTTTTACGATGTAGCCTTCTTGGTCTTTAAAGATGCCGTCGAGCACTTTCACTTTGTCGCCTACGGCGAGCTGTGCGTCGATTACTTCGAGGTTTCTACATCCGGATTCTACTGCCGCCCTGAAAATTTCGATGTCGCGCTCCGAAATTGCGCTGATTTCTTTTTCTCCCGGCATGCAGAATGGCCACATCACTCGGTCGTTACGCATCTTTAATGCAAACTCTTTGGTGCATCTCACGAAGATGACGGTGGGTATTAATGCCTTTTCTTCGAAAGCGTCTTCGCTTGAGATTTCGTAAGAGTTGTTTTTGATGATTTTTCGCAGTGCGTAGTATGTTTCAAAGCCTTCTCTGTTGGCTATTTCTTGCGCTTCGCGTGGCGAACGGCTTCTCATCCGGAAGGCATACCAGTTTAGCGAGAGGGCTTTAGAATCCATGATTTTGCTTGATATCTATGTTGAAATGTCGTTAGTTTCCCCAAACCCAGATTGTGGCAATCCGTGGTCAAAATGACTCGCGCTGTATTTCTCTTCCAGCATGCCCGGCTTTGTACAGCTCTGCACAACGCCTTTTGGGTGAGCCATCTTTTTTGTGTGGAGTCTGACAGCCGATTGGTCTTATTATTATATAGGGCCCACAGCTTAGAAGGCTGTTGCTTGTTGTGTGTGGCCTAAAAGGATGAAGACCAGTCGACTGAGAGGGTTATTCGCTCCACTCGTAGGGATAGCGGGTGATGTCGTCTTCGGTGAGACGGTCGCCCGATTGAACTTCTATGATGTAAAGGTCGGTGATAGCGCGGATGGCGTGGAACTGTTCGCGGCGGATGTGTATCACGTCGCCAGGTTTCACATTGCGTTCTTCACCGCTGAGCACGAGGCGTCCTGTGCCGTTGATAATGGTCCACACTTCTTCGCGATGGTGGTGCACTTGGTAGCTGATGCTTTTGCCTGCGCGAATGCAGAGCTGCTTAGTGAGTACATTTTGCCCGTCGGGGAATTCGATGTGGTCGATGACCTTGTATTTGCCCCAACGACGCTCTTCGTACATTGGTCGTGCGGCAGGTCCCAGTTGTGCAAGGTGGGTTTTCAAATCTTCAGAGTGAGCCTTGTCAGCCACAAGGATGCCGTCGTTGCTGGTCGCTACCACCAGATTATCGGTGCCGATGCAGATGAGCGGAAGGTCAAGTTCGTTGACCACGTGGGTGTTTTTTGCTTCAGGGGCAAGCACCACGTTGCCGATAGTTTGTGTTGGCAGTTCTTCGGTGAGGGCGTTCCATGTGCCCAGGTCTTTCCATTGTCCGGTGAATGGAATTACAGCCACCGATTCTGCGCGTTCGGCAACTTCGTAGTCAAAGCTGATTTTTGGGAATTCTTGATAGCGGGCGCGTACTTCTGCAAAAGTTGGAGCGCTAACGTATTTTTCAATAATTGATGTGATGTAACCGAGGCGGAATGCAAATACACCTCCGTTCCAAAGTGCGCCTTCAGTGAGGAGCTGCTCTGCAAGCTCGTGTTTTGGCTTCTCCACAAAGCGGTTCACTTTGCGAGTTTCCTTTTGTGCGTCGGCGGCTTCAGGGACGATATAACCGAATTTAGAAGAAGGGTTGGTGGGGGTTATGCCCATCAACACAAGGTCGGCTGCCGATTCTTCAACGGCTTTTACCATTTTTGCGATGGTTTGGAAATATCCGATTTCAGTATAAGGGTCGCATGGCATCACCACAACGGTTTCGTTGGGGCTGCATTGCTTTTCTTTTTGGAGATAAGCCGCTGCAAGTGCAATAGCGGGAAATGTGTCGCGACGAGCTGGCTCTGTGACGATATCGGCACCGTATTGGCCTAATTGATTAGAAATCATATCGGCTTGTACTGCACTGGTTGCCACGGTGATGCTTTCGAGAAGGCCCGCTTCTTTGATTTGGCGCACCACGCGTTGCACCATCGATTCTTTGTTGCCTTCAGGTGACTTAAGCAAGCGTAAAAACTGCTTTGCTTGAGCTCCATTGGAGAGTGGCCAAAGTCGTTGGCCAGAACCGCCAGATAAAAGTATAATCTTCATTTCTTGTATTTTCTGTATTTATTAATTAGCAAGTAATATATGGGCATATACCCAACACGCGCAAAGCCCGTATACGCGGGCGGGCGTTATTAATGTGCAAATTTACAAAAAAAATGTGGTGTATTGAAATTTTAGGTCGCCTAATTGTTGAAGCAGTTTGTTTTTTATAGATAGTGGGGAAGTATAAGCCAAAATACATCCTTTTATGTTACATATTTGGTGGCTTTTATGCCGAATATTATTTGCGGGTGTTAGTTTCAGCTTTTTGCTTGCTGGACATAGTCAACGAGTTGTGCTGACCCTTCACTTGCATTGCCAAATATCGTTTAATAAAGTGCGACGCGATGGCCTCTTTGGTAGCCTGTAAGTATATACGGAAATCATATTTTCTATCAGTGAAGAAAAGTAATAGGTTTAAGGTAATTGATTAAATTTTAGGCATAATAAAAAGCCGCATCATAAAAATGACACGGCTTCTATCGTTAGCTCAAAAGTTTACTTATTTTTGAGGCATCAATTCTTTCATTTTTTCAGTCATGGCGTTTTCGAAGTTGTTTTCTGGAGCTTTCAAGAATTCTTCCAATGCTTTCTTTTGGTCGGCAGGAAGTTTTGCTTCAGCTTCTTTTGCGAGCGCTTCGAATTCCTTCATTGCAGGGTCTTTTTCCAAAGCCATGAGATCTTTCATGCTTTTGCAAGCCTTGATTTTTGCAATTACGTAAGCAACGTTAGCCTTGAGGTCGGCAGCAACATCGCCAGTCTTTTCTGGAACCTTAACTTCACCTGCTTCAACAGCTTCGCCTGATTTTTCTTCTACAGCTTCAGTCTTTGCGCTGTCAGATGCAGCAGCTTCACTTGATTTGTCAGCGCCCTTTTGGCAGCTTGCGAGGGCTAATACAGCCACAAACATAAATAAAACTTTCTTCATTTTGTTTAAAGTATTGTTCCTCTATTAGCCCATTGTTAGAGGGGTATATATTCATAAAATATCTTGTACATGGGCTGAATCAATGACTCGTACAGATTTTATTATCCCAAAGTTATAAAAAAGAATTGAAGTTACAAAAATAAATGAAAAAAAATCCGTATTCATGATTTCTTGAACACGGATTGGATGATGCTGTGGTCTATGTTATCTCTTTTCACTGATAATCTCTTTCATCTTTTTCTCCATAGCTTCTTGGCACTTTGGAGCTTCTTTAATGATTTCAAGCATTAGTTTTTCTTGATATTTCGAATGGCTTTCGGCATATTTTTCGAAATCTTGCATAACACTTTTGCTTTCATCATTGAATTTTTCCAGTTCTTTCAGGGTGTTGCAACTCTCTATTCCATCCATAGTGTACTCCAGAATTGCTTTAGCATCTTTTTCTGCGTCGCCACTTGGCGCTGGTGTGCTGCCCGAACATGCCGACAAGGCAAATATTGTTGCGACAATTAGTATGGTTTTGTACATGCTTGTAGACAAAGTTACCTTCTTGCGCTCTGACGAAGGTGGCTAAGTATAATGCGAGAGCGCAATCGTAAAGATTCGCATTGATTTACTATGGCAAATATATGAAATAATTATGGGTTTCTCAAAGATTTTTCTATTAAAAGATTAATATGTTGGCCCATTTTTGCTATTTTTGTAAAAATATTCAATTACGATTATGGATGTAATTTCTCGTATAAAAGAGAATCGAGGCTTTGTTGGGAATGCAATGCACATTCCGAGAACTGCTCAGGAAAAGGCTCGACGGCTTTGTTGGCAATTTAATAATTCCAATCCCGACGATCCCAAAACTCAGCATGACATATTGATGCGATTGTTTGGCACATATCATTCTTCTGTGTATTTGATGCCGAGTTTTCATTGTGATTTCGGTTTTAATATTCATTTCAAAGGATTTGCTTTGGTGAACTATAATTGCGTGTTTTTAGACACATCACCGATTCATATTGGTAGAAGTGTGTTGTTTGGCCCGGGCGTTGTGCTTTCGTGTGCGGGGCATCCACTTCATCCCGAGCAGCGTTGTGGCAGCGCTCTTGAAACATCACAACCTATCACAATTGAAGACGGAGTTTGGGTAGGTGCCAACTCCACTGTTTGCGGGGGTGTCACCATTGGTGCCGGTAGTGTGATTGGTGCCGGTAGTGTGGTCACTTCAGATATCCCTTCTGGCGTGGTAGCAGCAGGAGTGCCTTGTAAAGTGATTCGAGAAATCACAGAAGAGGATAGAATCTCGCCCGATAAAATCGAATTTTAATCAACCTTTAGATTAATCAGTAGTTAGCATTTGAAATATGAAACATCTCACTTTTTTGGCCTTATGCGTTTCGTTCGCTTTTTCTGCCAATGCGAAAACTTTTAATGAATGGCGCGACTTGCAAGTTAATAACGTAAACAGGATGCCTTCTCATTCCACATTTTTTGCTTTTGAATCAAAAGAAAAAGCGCTCGCAGGTGATAAGGCGCTCTCTTCACGATTCCTCTCGCTCGACGGTGAATGGAAATTTAATTACGTAGAAAATGCCGACCAGAGGTCTGTTGATTTCTATAGTAAGAAATTGGATGATTCTAATTGGAAAACGATGAAAGTGCCTGGCATGTGGGAACTTAATGGATATGGTGACCCGGAATATGTGAATATCGGTTTTGCTTGGCGTGGTCATTTCTTGAACAATCCACCAGAAGTTCCCATAAAGGATAACCACGTGGGCAGTTATCGCAAAGAAATTGAAATTCCTGCCGATTGGAAGGGGAAACAGGTGGTGGCTCATTTCGGTTCTGTCACCTCTTGTATTTATTTGTATGTAAATGGCAAATTTGTCGGCTATAGTGAAGATAGCAAGGTAGCGGCAGAATTCGATATCACCAAATATGTCAAGCCCGGAAAGAATTTAATTGCATTCCGCATTTTCAGATGGTGCGATGGCAGTTATTGCGAAGACCAGGACTTTTGGCGTCTTTCGGGTGTGGCGCGTGAAAGTTATCTCTATTGCCGCGACAAGAAAAAACATATCAACGACATAAAGATTGACACACGCCTTGAGAATAATTATGAAGATGGCGTGTTGTCGGTTAAGACCGATGCCACTGCGCCAGTTGCTTACACTTTGTTCGACGCTGAAGGTGTTATGGTGGCTGAAGGCTCTTTTGCTACAATCAAAAAAGTGAAGGCTTGGACTGCTGAAACACCATATCTTTATACACTTATAGCGGAAGTGCAAGGCGATAATCCTGAGTTTGTGGTTCAAAAGGTGGGTTTCCGGAGTGTGGAAATCAAAAATAGCCAGTTGCTTGTGAACGGCAAGCCAATTTTAATTAAAGGTGCCGACCGACATGAACTTGACCCCGATGGCGGATATGTGATGAGTGTTGAAAGAATGATTCAAGACATTCAGGTGATGAAACGTTTCAATATCAATGCTGTTCGCACCAGTCACTATCCCGACGACCCACGTTGGTACGAACTTTGTGATAAATATGGTCTATATCTTGTGGCAGAAGCGAATCAAGAATCGCATGGTTTTGGATATGGAGATGATGCTCCAACAAAGAAACCAATGTTTGCCAAGCAGATTTTAGAGCGAAATCAGCACAATGTAATGATAAACTACAATCACCCAAGTGTGATTATTTGGAGTCTTGGAAATGAAACAGCCGATGGACCTAATTTCACTGCAGCATATCAATGGATTAAGCAAGTCGACCCTATGCGCCCTGTCCATTCCGAACGCGCAGAAAAGGGCATTAATACCGACATTTTCTGCCCGATGTATTATTCTCATTCCGATTGTGAAAAGTATTCTTTGTCAGAGGCACCACAAGATGCAAAACCTTTGATTCAGTGCGAGTATTCTCATGCAATGGGTAATTCAAGTGGTGGTTTTAAAGAGTATTGGGATTTGATTAGAAAATATCCAAAATATCAGGGTGGATTCATTTGGGACTTTGTGGATCAGGCGCTTCATGGAAAAGATTCACAGGGGCGTGACATCTATACTTATGGTGGTGATTATAATTCCTATGACCCTTCAGACAACAATTTTAATTGCAATGGCTTGATAAGTCCTGACCGTGTGCCTAATCCTCAGATGTATGAAGTAGGATATTTCTATCAAAATATCTGGGCATCGCTTCTCGATGCCCAGTCGGGTAAAATCAGTGTTAAGAATGAAAACTTTTTCAAAGGGTTGGGTAATGTGAAGCTTGTCTGGACTCTGCTTGCCGATGGCAGCCCCGTTTCTACCGGCGAAATTTCAGAATTGAATGTTGACCCGCAGACAAGCAAAGAGGTCGCTTTGCCTTACAACATCAAAGATTATACTAATTCAGAATTGCTTTTAAATGTTGAATTTAAACTGAAGAAATCTGAACCACTAATGGCTGAAAATCAAGTTGTCGCATATCGGCAATTTGAGCTTCAAACAAAGGATGTTGTTATAGAGGAACTGACACTGTCGGATTCTGGTGAAAAAGTACAGAAAACTGATACTGGGAATGAACTTGTGTTGTCGACAAAAACTTCAGAAATCCATTTCGATAAGTCCACCGGATTGATGACAAAATGGACTGTTGGAGGCAAGTCGATGTTGGGTGATGGCGGCACAATTAAACCTAATTTTTGGCGTGCTGTAACTGACAATGATATGGGTGCAAACCTTAATAAAAAATATGCTCTTTGGAAAAATCCAGAGATGAGTCTTGAGGGTGAACTTGAAGTGCAAACCTTGCAATCTGGAGAGGTCTTGGTTTCAGCTGTTTATCATCTGCCAAAGCTCAATACAAATTTAGTCGTTGGTTATAGAGTGGATGTAGAAGGCCAAATGGTTTACTATCTTTCAATGGTACTAGAAGATGATGTGCAAATCCCTAATATGCTCCGTTACGGTGTGGTTGTGGAAATGCCTTATGACATGGACAAAAGCGAATTTTACGGACGCGGACCAATTGAAAACTATGTCGACCGTAAGGAATCACAATTGCTCGGAGTATATAAGCAGACAGCTGATGAGCAGTTTTATCCTTATATCCGTCCTCAGGAATCCGGCAATCACTGCGATGTGAGATGGTGGAAGCAGACTAACGACAAGGGAGAAGGATTGCTTGTGAAATGCTGTGGCGGCATTCAAAATCGTGAAATAGGATGGGGTAGTGCTTCTGCATTACATTACGACGTGATGTCGCTTGACGAAGGCCTTGAGAAGAAACAGCGCCATTCTCCACAAGTGGAAAAGTCAATCTACACAAACCTGTATCTTGATTTGGTTCAGGCTGGTGTTGGAGGTGTCGATAGCTGGAGTCGCAATGCTGAAGCGCTTTCAAAATATCGTGTAAAAAGTGATGAATACACATTTAAGATTTTCTTCAGGCCATTGGTTAAATAAATATTTAAAAATCATATGAAAATATTAAAGGCCGCCCTAATAGAGCGGCCTTTGTTGCCAGTATTTGACAAACATTGGAGATGGACTTTAGATGGTGTGGCTTCGGTGTGAGCATTGTGTCGTTGTCAAGTGCCACACTTTGTCGCATCCTGTTGTCAAAATTTCTACATTTTCATGATGTCAGCCACGAAGGACTGCCATCTTATTTACTGTTTTTCACTCGTTAATTTACAAGCCAGTTTGATGAATCTTGCTTCTTCATGAGTGATTTTTACCATGTTTTCCGTCGTTTTTAATAGTTTTTTATAGAAAAAAAGTTTTTTGTATTGTTTTTACAAATAAAAATATTACATTTGTGCGTGTGTTTTTCATGGTATTAGATTTAAAGTGTGTGGAGGCTGTCGTGAGACATCTTCCACTTTTTCTTTTATTTCTTCTTTGAATTGAAGAATTTAGCTTTGTAACTGCAGCGAGTTTTGCCCTTTATCATGTTCGACAGTTTGGTGCGAATTAGCTGCTTTCTAATTGCAGAAATCCAGTCGATAAACATGTGCCCGTCGAGGTGGTCACATTCGTGCTGCACAACACGAGCCAGGTATCCTTCAATGTCTTTTTCGTGTTCAACCCAATTTTCATCGGTCCATTTCAAATGAATCTTGCTGTGGCGAGTTACATTTTCGCTGATACCGGGAACGCTCAAGCACCCTTCTTCACGAGTGACTTTAGGACTGTTTTCGTCAACAGTGACTTCTGGATTGATGAGTACCATCTGAACGCCTTTCAACTCGGGGAAATCTTCCTTAAGCACATCCACATCAATAAACACGAGCTTCAGACTCACGCCCACTTGAGGTGCGGCAATTCCGATACCATTACTTGCGTACATGGTTTCTTTCATGTTTTTGATGAGTTCGTTAAGGCCTTCGTTGTCTTTTGTAACGAGTTCTGCTTCTTGGCGAAGCACTGGTTGTCCGTAGATATATACTGGAAGTATCATTATTTGTTTTATATTAAGTTGCTTTGTAAATAATCTGTGAGAATTATGTTTGCTGCTATTGCATCGACTTTTGCTTTATCACGGCGGTCGCTTTTCTTCATGCCTCCACTAATCATTGCTTGATGGGCAATTGTAGAAGTGAATCGCTCATCATACATCACGACAGGCATTTGTGGCATTTCTTTTTTCAGCCGATTCACGAATGGAGTGATATATCGCATGCTTTCAGATGGCTCGCCATTGAGTTGTTTCGGGAGTCCGACAACAATTGTCTCAACTTCCTCTCGATTGGTATAATCTTTAAGAAAGTCCATTAGCGTATGGGTTGGGTAGGTTCCAAGTGCGTTGGCAATGATTTTCAAAGGGTCGGTCACTGCCACACCTGTACGCTTTCGTCCATAGTCGATTGCTAAAATTCTTCCCATTGTATGATACTATTAGTCGTTCATTGTGAGCAGCAGTTCTTCGTTGCTGCTGGTGCGAAGCATGCGGTCTTTGATAAATTCCATTGCTTCGATTGAAGTGCGGTCGCTCAAGAATCGGCGTAAAATCCACATTCGATTGATAGTGTCTTGGTTGAACAGCAAATCGTCGCGGCGAGTACTTGATGCCATAATGTCCACGGCTGGGAAGATTCGCTTGTTGCTGAGTTTGCGGTCGAGTTGGAGTTCCATATTGCCCGTGCCCTTGAATTCTTCAAAAATCACTTCGTCCATTTTCGAACCGGTTTCAGTCAAAGCAGTGGCTATGATAGTCAGGCTACCGCCATCTTCAATATTACGTGCAGCACCGAAGAATCGTTTTGGACGTTGAAGTGCATTGGCGTCAACACCACCAGAGAGAATCTTGCCAGAGGCTGGTGCGCATGTGTTGTAAGCACGAGCCAAGCGGGTGATAGAGTCAAGCAAAATCACCACATCATGTCCACATTCCACAAGACGTTTTGCCTTAGCGAGAACGAGCTCTGCTATTTTCACATGGCGGTCGGCAGGTTCGTCGAATGTAGATGCTATCACTTCTGCATTCACGCTTCGTGCCATATCGGTAACTTCTTCTGGACGTTCGTCTATCAGGAGGATGATCATATAGGTCTCTGGATGATTCTCCGCAATAGCGTTTGCAATGTCCTTCAAGAGGATTGTTTTACCAGTTTTTGGCTGTGCAACAATCAAACCGCGTTGACCTTTACCGATTGGGGCAAACATGTCAACTATTCGGGTTGAGATATTTGGATGCTTGGTGCTAACCAAGTTGAATTTTTCCTCTGGGAACAATGGCACGAGGTGTTCAAAAGGCACACGGTCGCGAACAAAGTCGGGAGTTCGTCCATTGATTGATTTCACTTCACAGAGAGGGAAATACTTTTCGCCTTCCTTTGGAGGACGGATAGTGCCTGCCACTACATCACCGTTTTTCAAACCATTGTTTTTGATTTGAGATTGTGATACGTATATGTCGTCGGGTGATGTGAGATAGTTGTAGTCTGAAGAACGGAGGAATCCGTATCCGTCAGGCATGATTTCAAGCAGCCCTTCACCTTCAAGTATGCCTTCAAAATTGTATGGATTATCGTTGTATGGATTATCGTTGGTTTCTTGAGGCTGTTGCTGTTGTTTGTTTTTATTTTTCTTGTTCTTTTTGCTGTTGCTGGCAGGTTGCTGTTTCTCGGCTTTTGGCTCTTGTATGATAATAGGAGCCTTTGCTGCTTCTTCAGCTTCACGGCGGCGACGTTCTTCTGCGCGTCGTGCATCTTCTTCTTTCTCCTGTTGAGTGCGAGGTTTGAAAGTTTGCGACGAACCGAAGAATGCACCGAGACCCAAGTCTTGACGATTGCCTCCACCAAAGAAATCCTGGAAGTCGTTCTGTTGGTTTTGTGGAGGAGCATCGGTGTATTCTTCCACATATTCACCTTCCATTGGATATTCTTCTTGATATGGCATCTCGCCCTCAAACTGCTCGGCAAAAGGCCTGTCTTGAGGCTGCATTTCTTGCTCCTGAATCACAGTCTCGGTTGGAGTCTCTTCTGAAACAGGTGTTTCGGAAGGCTCAACGATTTTAGCGATTCGTTGGCGGCGAGGTTTCTTTTCCTGCTTTTCTTGAGGTTGCTCCGTAGTTTCAACTGCCACTTCTTCTTTAGCGGCAGCCTCTTCAGTAGCTTTAGTTTTTTTATCTGCAGTATTTTTTGCTTTTGTATTTGTTGCAGTTTTCTTTACCTTAGTAGCTTTTTCTGTTTTATCAGTTTTCTCTACTGCTTTTTTTGTGTCTTTTTCTGCATCAGCTTTTTTCTTGGTCGACTTGCTTTTTGCATTAGCCTTCTCTGAATTGCTTTCTTCTTTTGCAGCTTCAGGTTTCTTTTCATTTTTAGGCTTTGCAGTAGCACTGGCTTTCTTTGCTCCAGAAGTAGCAACTTTGCGTTTCTTCGGTTCGGCTGCTTTTGCAGTGCCGGTGTTTGTGCTTGCAATGTTTGCCTGCTGATCAAGAATGTCGTAGACAAGTGTTTCGGAATCTACCTTTTTTATTCCAAGGCTTTTGGCGTAGGCTTTAACCTCTTCTAAAGGCATTGCTTCCAGTTCATTGATGTTGTACATATTTTTATTAATTAGGTTCTATGTGCGCAGAATTTGCATAATAAGGGCTTTTTAAATGACGAGATAGCCTACATATTACAATCACATAGAAGATGTGGTTTTGTTTCCTTTTGAAATGTAGATAAAAAATATTGTGGAAAACTAATTGTGTATGTTTGGCACGTGTAAATGCGAAATGAAATTGCACCAAAAACCAATTAGTGTTATCTGATTTACGATGCAAATTTAGTAATAAAAAATGATATACCAAATTATTGTCTTAAAAAAATGTTCACACCGAGTGGGTGAGTTGTATAAACTTATGGTTCCCGTTTTTTGCTGATTCAGTGTCTTTTTAAGGTTGATTCTTTAAAAAAGTCCGTGTTTTGGCTAAAAAACATAATTTTGTTGCCTCAAATATTTTTGTAATTCCAAAAGAATTAGTAATTTTGCAAGCCATTACGATTTTACGGCGTTTACCACCGCCGGACAATTAAGTAAAAATTATAAAGTTAGATATAAAAATGAAAAAAGGTATTCATCCAGACAATTACCGCGAAGTGGTTTTCAAGGATATGTCAAACGAAGAGATATTCATCACTCGCTCAACTGTAAACTCTAAGGAGACTATTGAAATTGATGGCGTAACTTACCCATTGGTAAAGCTTGAAATCACCAGCTCTTCACACCCATTCTTCACTGGCAAGCAGAAACTCGTTGATACTGCAGGTCGTGTTGATAAGTTCATGAGCCGTTACGGCAATCGTAAGAAAAAATAATGCCTTTGCATTAAATAGGATTTAAAAAGGCTGCGACTTTCACCTATGATTGTCGCAGCTTTTTTTCATCACTATTTCCTGATATTCCATTTTAGTGTTCTATAATTCATCATCGATTCGTTTCTTTACTCAGAAATTTGTAAATTTGTAGAATAAATTAAACTTGTTTGTTTGATGAAGAAACTCTTAGCGGTAGTTAATCCCAAATCTGGAACTGGAAACCAGCATCAGATACCACAACTTATAGATTCTATAATCGACAAATCGCGTTTCGCTGTCGACATTCGCTTGGTCGAAGCGGAGGGCGATGCCTATCGTTTTGGTCGTGAGGCTGTTGATAATGGGTATTATGGACTTGTGGCTATAGGTGGCGATGGCACAGTGAATGGGGCAGCGTCTGCAGTCGTTAATTCCGATGTGGCACTTGCAGTTGTGCCTTGTGGTTCGGGTAATGGTCTTGGTCGCCATCTTAATATACCGATGGATGTGAAAAAAGCTTTGGCTTTGATCAACGACGATAGGGTTGAACCATTTGATTATTGCACAGTAAATGATCGACCATTTATGTGCACTTGCGGTATGGGGTTTGATGCACAGGTGGCATTTGATTTTTCACGAGCTGGTAAGCGTGGCTTTATCACATATTTGAAAAAAACTTTCTCTGTATATGCCAACTATAAGTGTGAGGACTACGTTCTAGAACTCGACGGCGAAAGGATTGAAGAAAAGGCTTTTGTGATTGCTCTGTGCAATGCGGCACAGTATGGCAACAATTCTTTTATAGCACCTCATGCAAGCATGCAAGACGGTATGATTGACATTACTGTCATCTCTCCATTCAAGTTTTATGATGCTCCTCTTGTGGGGTTGAGTCTTTTTTTTAAAAATATCGACAAAAACCGCCACGTTGCCATTTATCGTGCGAAGGAGATTAAAATCATGCGCAAACAACATGGGCCGATGCACATTGATGGCGATCCTGTGGAAATGCCTGATGAACTTTTGGTTAAATGTCATAAGGATGGCATTAGGATATTCAGCCCGGGTCTTGGAGAGAACAACACACCTGAATAGATGTAGTTATTATAATCATAAACTGCGCCGCTTTTTCAAGTGGCGTTTTTTTTCGGTGTGCTCTTCGTATTTACGCTCAATCTGAAATTTGTATGGAAAGGAATGAGATATAATGCAGAGAAAAGGCGAAGGAGAGGTTGTATTATGGTTAACTCTTATCACCCTGCATGTCACTTGTAACATGCCACTGATGCCAGAGGTCTTTTAAAAGTGTGTCTGGGTGAGTAAAAAGCCTTTTCGACATTGCTCGTTGGTGTAAGATATTATACCTTCGCAGCGTGTTTTTTTACATATTTATTATTCCACATCTGCTGTTTCGCCTAAAGCTGGAATGAAATTTCAACTTCCGATTTGGACCAAGAAAAGCTCGGTTTTTGGTTCAAAAGCGAACAGAAAAAGGGTGTTTCAGGTGTTTCGGGTGTTTCAGGTGTTTTATGTGATTCGAATGATTTGATCATTCATCAGTCCCATCCGGTACTCCATCTACGCATGTTCATTCGATAAACCTTTCCGACACTTTCCGTCATATATTTATTCCTGGTTATTCCACCGATTTGTGGTGTGGTGTCAACAAATCAATTTTTTATAAAATTGTGTCAAGATAAATTTGTGTAGGTTGCGAAAAATTAGTAAATTCGTAACGAAACCAAAAACAAAATTATTAACTAATAAAAATCCCATACTATTGCTTAACATGAGTTATCTTAAGTTTGATAAAAACCTGATGATTAACCTGGAGCAGTCGCTTCCTCGCGAAATACTGCGCACTAATCAATCGGGGGCATATCACTGCACTACTATAGTGGGGGCAAATACAAGAAAACAACATGGACTTCTTGTGATTCCGATTCCGGAAATTGATGACAACAACCATGTGTTGCTCTCGTCGCTCGACGAAACCGTGATTCAGCATGGAGCACCTTTCAATCTTGGCTTGCACAGGTATTCCGGTGATGTGTTCAGCCCAAATGGGCATAAATATATTAGAGAATATGACTGCGAGCGTGTTCCCACTCACACATTCCGTGTTGGTGGTGTGATTTTGAAACGAGAAAAAATCTTTATCACCAACGAAAATAGAATTCTTATTCGTTACACTCTGGTGGATGCTCACTCTAAAACCACTTTGCAATTCCGTCCATTCCTTGCTTTCCGTAACGCTAACGACCTTTGCGTAGAAAATCAGGTGGCAAGTAGAGAATATCAAGAAGTGTCCAATGGTATTTCTACCTGTATGTATGAAGGTTATCCTACCTTGTACATGCAAGTGAGTCATAAGCCAAAATTCGTGTTCGATCCACATTGGTATAAAGGCATTGAATATATTAAAGACCAAGAACGAGGTATTCCTTACACAGAAGACCTCTATGTGCCTGGGTATTTTGAAGTAGATGTGAAGAAAGGTGAGTCGATTATCTTCTCTGCTGGTGTTAGCGAAGTGAATACTCGCAATCTCAACCAGATGTATGAAGACGAAATCAAGACACGCACTCCACGCACAAGTTTCTACAACTGTTTGAAGAACAGTGCGAAGCAGTTTTATGTAACCAACCCTGATGGCCATTATATGTTGGCAGGCTATCCTTGGTTTAAATTGCGCGCCCGTGATGAGTTTATCGCTCTTCCTGGCTGTACACTTTCAAATCATCACCGCCCCGACTTTGAAGCTATAATGGATACAGCTTCCGAATGCTTCAATAAATGGATGAAGACTGGTGAGCCCGACAAGAATTTACAGGGTATAGATCTTCCAGATGTCCCTCTATGGGCAATCTGGGCTATCCAGCGCTATTCACACGACACAGATGTGCCAACTGCAAGAAAACGTTATGGCAAATTGGTGGCATCGCTTATCGACTTTATTATCGATGGCAAGCATCCTAACCTGAAAGTGGATGATAACGGGCTTGTAAGAACTGATGGTACACAAAGACCGATGTCGTGGATGGATGCTTCAAGAGCTGATGGCACACCTCTGATACCACGCACAGGTTATCTCGTAGAGTTTAATGCCTTGTGGTATAATGCCTTGATGTTCTTGCAGCAGATGTATGCCGACGATAAGAAGATGTCGAACAAAGTGGAACGCTGGACAAAGATTAGCGACGCTTATGCTGCTTCTTTCGCCCCAACTTTCCTCAACGATTATGGCTATCTCTATGACTATGTGAACGGTGCATACACTGATTTGAGTGTTCGCCCCAATATGGTAGTAGCCGTTGGAGTCGATCATACTCCGCTCGACCGTCGTCAGCGCAAGCGTATACTTGATGTGATTACGCGTGAACTGCTCACTCCTAAGGGCTTGCGAACATTGAGCCCTAATAGTTATGGCTATATTCCACTGTATGTGGGTTCGCCTGAGCAACGTGAAATGGCATATTTCTCTGGCTCTGCTCGTCCTTGGCTTATGGGATTCTATTGTCACGCCTATGTGAAGGTGTTTGGCATTGGTGGACTCTCGTTTGTGAACAGAATGATGATTGGATTCGAAGATGAAATGTCGCAAGGTGGTATTGGTACACTTTCTGAATTGTACGACGGCAACCCTCCATTCATTGGTCGTGGAGCTGTGAGCTTTGCTGCTAATGTGGGTGAAATACTTCGTGTGTTGCGTCTTTTGAAGAATCTTGATGTTTAACCGTTAATTGATTAACCTGACGATATGAAAGCTTTAATGTTTGGCTGGGAATTTCCTCCTCACATTCTTGGTGGTCTTGGAACCGCAAGCTACGGTCTCACTAAAGGTATGGCCGATTGCGGTGATATGGATATCACTTTCGTTATTCCAAAGCCCTGGGGCGACGAAGAGAAGGGGTTTGCAAGAATTATTGGCGCTAATACCACTCCTATCGCTTGGCGTGACGTGAATAGTGAATATGTGCAAAGCCGCATTGGGAATGTGATGGATCCCCAGACTTATTTTGATTTGAGAAATCACATATATAGTGACTTCAATTATATGAATACTAACGACCTGGGATGTATAGAATTCTCTGGTCGCTATCCTGATAATCTTGTTGAGGAAATCAACAACTATTCAATTGTGGCTGGAGTGATAGCTCGTACCATTCCTTGCGACGTGATTCACTCGCACGACTGGCTCACTTATCCTGCTGGCATTCATGCCAAGCAGGTGACAGGTAAGCCATTGGTTATCCATGTGCATGCTACTGATTTCGATCGTAGCCGTGGTAATGTTAACCCTACAGTCTTTAATATAGAGAAAGACGGCATGAACAATGCCGACCACATTATCACTGTAAGTAATCTTACACGTCGCACAGTGATTGAGAAATATGGAATTTCTCCCGATAAGGTGACCACTGTGCACAATGCAGTGGAGCCTTTAAGCCAGGAATTGTTGAATGTGACTGTGCCTCCAAAGCACGACAAGGTGGTTACTTTCCTTGGCCGTATCACGATGCAAAAGGGACCTGAATACTTTGTTGAAGCTGCAGCTCAAGTGCTCAGCAAGGTGAGAGGCGTTCAGTTTGTCATGGCTGGCGGTGGAGATATGATGGAAAAGATGATTCGTTTGGCTGCACGTCGTGGCATCAGCGACCGTTTCCACTTTGCTGGTTTCTTGCGAGGCAAGGAGGTGTACGAGATGCTGAAAGCTAGCGATGTCTACATTATGCCTTCGGTAAGTGAGCCATTCGGTATTTCTCCTCTGGAAGCGATGCAGATGGGGGTTCCATCTATCATTTCAAAGCAGAGCGGTTGTGCCGAAATTCTTAACAATGTGATTAAGGTCGACTATTGGGATACCAATGCCATTGCTGATGCTATCTATTCAATCATTAAGTATCCAGCAATGTATAAGGAGCTTCGCGAAAAGGGGCTTGAAGAGGTGAATCAGATTGTTTGGAAGAAGGCCGGTGCCAAGGTAATCGACATCTACAAGAAAGTGATTAACCGATAAAACATTTTAATTTTTAAAACAACAAAAAATTAATATAAAGCAATGAAAGCAATTTGTTTTTATTTTCAAATACATCAGCCATTCCGCTTGAAGAATTATCGTTTCTTCGACATTGGCAATGACCATTATTATTATGATGATTTTGCCAACGATGAAATCATCACTCGCATTGCTCAGCGTTCATATCTTCCTGCAAATGAAATGCTGCTTGAAATGATTAAGCAGTATGGCAAGAAATTCAAAGTGGCGTTCTCTATCAGTGGCACTGCTCTAGAACAGCTCGAGGTGTATGTGCCAGAGTTCATCGAGTCGATGAAAGAATTGGCCGACACTGGTTGTGTGGAATTTTTGAGTGAAACCTATGCCCATTCACTTTCTTCTCTTGAAGACCCTGAAGAATTTGTGGCTCAAGTTAAAGACCACGATACAAAGATTTATCAGCTTTTCGGTAAGCATCCAAAGGTGTTCCGCAACACCGAGCTTATCTACGACGATGATATATCTGCTATGGTTCAGGCCATGGGCTTCAAGGGCGCAATCACTGAGGGCGCAAAGCACATCCTTGGATGGAAATCACCAAACTACCTCTATTCTTCTCCTGTAGCTCCTAAACTGAAGCTTCTTTTGAAGAATTCTAAGTTGAGTGATGATATTTCATTCCGCTTCAGTAATCCTGATTGGGCC
The DNA here is from genome assembly GCA_030531495.1 of Bacteroidales bacterium. GTDB lineage: Bacteria > Bacteroidota > Bacteroidia > Bacteroidales > Muribaculaceae > Sodaliphilus. The sequence goes on along the minus strand of JAUNNJ010000050.1, from coordinate 855 downwards.
TCTTATCCGCTCACTGCTGATAAATATATCGATTGGATTGCAGCTCTTCCAGAAGAAGAACAGCTTGTGAACCTCTTTATGAACTATGAAACATTTGGCGAAATGCAGTCGCGTGAAAGTGGTATTTTTGAATTCATGAAGGCTCTTCCACGTTTTGCTGCAGAAAGAGGTATTGAATTCCTTACACCAAGTGAAGTGATTGCAAAAATGAAACCAGTGGGCGAGATGCCAGTCATGCACCCAATTTCTTGGGCCGACGAAGCGCGCGACACCAGTGCTTGGCTCGGTAATACGCTCCAACAGGAAGCTGTGAAGAAATTGTATTCAATTGGTGAACGAGTTCGTCTTTGCCAAGACCGACGTATCAAGCAAGATTGGTATTATCTACAGGCAAGCGACCACTTCTTCTATATGTGTACAAAGCATAGTGCAGATGGTGTCGTTCACTCCAACTATAGCCCATATGATTCGCCTTACACAGCCTTCACCAATTATATGAATGTGCTGAGCGACTTTATGATTCGTGTGCATGATCAGTATCCAGAATCGATTGATAACGAGGAATTGAATGCATTGCTTCTCACTATTCGCAATCAGTCGAATGAAATCACACAACTTCACAGAGAAGTGGAATTGCTCCGCAACAACATTGTGAAAGATACCACAGGTGATTTCCCTGTTGATGAGCCAAAGGTCAAAAAGGTTGCAAAAAAAGAGGATAAGAAAACTGTAAAAAAATCCACAAAAAAAGCAACCGCCAAAAAGGCTGCAACAAAGAAATAATAATGATTTCTAAATAATTACCTGACTTCGTCATCGTGTCACCCAAAAATTCTCGTCGAATAATTTGGCGAG
>JAUNNJ010000049.1 GCA_030531495.1 Bacteroidales bacterium | reverse complement strand
CCTGTTCAAGTATTAATTAACTCCTGTTCAAGTATTAAAACGAGGGGCTATTTCGACATGAATTTGGAGTTGATGTAAGCCAGGAAATTTTCTTTGTAGAGGTCGCCGATGGGAAGTTCGGTGCCATCTTCAAGCATCACATGGTTTTTGGTGGCTTCCTTAATTTTCTTCAGGTTGATGATGTGGCTGCGGTGGATTCGCATAAACTTATTTGATGGCAAGCGTTCTTCCATCTTCTTCATGCTGAGCAACACCACAATCGACTTCTGCTGCCCTTCAACATGTATGCGCAGATATTCGCTCATGGCTTCCACATAAGTGATTTTGGCGATGTCGACTCTCACGATTTTGTATTCCGTCTTGATGAAGATGCTGTCGTCGTCAATTGCTGAAACGGCTGCGTTCATCAGTTCATGTTGCTTCTTTACCTTGGCAGCCGCGTCCTTGAATTCTTCAAGTCCGAAAGGCTTCATCAGGTAGTCGACAGCGTTCACTTTATAGCCATCCACGGCATATTCGCTGTAGGCGGTAGTGAACACAATGATTGGGGCTTGGCTGAGGCTTTTCACAAAGTCGAGGCCGTTCATGTCGGGCATATTGATGTCGACAAAAATCGCATCGATGTTGTTGGATTTCATCGCGTCTTTTGCCTCTGCGGCACTTTTGCACGATGCCACAAGTTCAAGGTATGGCACCTTGCTGATATAGGAAGCGAGTTGTTTCAAAGCCAGAGGTTCATCGTCGATAGCAATACATTTTATCATCATTCGTCAAGTTTTGTTGGTTTCTTTTTCGAGGGGGAGGGTAAGGGCAATTTTAAAGTCGGTGTCGCTTTCGTTGATGTTGAGGGAGTATTTTTCGCCATAGATAAGTTCCAGACGGCGATTCACATTCTCAAGCCCCACACCGCTACGCTCTTCCATCGTCGGGCTGTTTTTTGCCTTGCTGTTGGCACACAGCATGGTCACATGCTCGTCGTCGGTGAAGAGCTTCACGTCGATATACGACGGCTGCTGATACGACACCCCGTGCTTGAACGCGTTTTCCACAAATGGGATGAGGAGCAGTGGCGCGATCACCGTGTCGGCGGTAGCGTCGCTGAAATCGGTGGTGATGGTCACATTTTCATCGTAGCGCAGACGCATGAGGGCAATGTAGTGGTTGATGAAATGGAGTTCGCGTTGGATCGGAATCCTCACATTTGCACCCTCATGAAGCACATACCGCATCATTTTCGACAATTCAAGAATCGACGATTTTGCATATTCGGGGTTGATATCCACAAGGGCGTGAATATTGTTAAGGGTGTTCATCAAGAAATGGGGGTTCACCTGATAGCGAAGCGATTCAAGTTGCTGTGCGAGGTTTTCCTTTTCCAGTTCCCTGAGCCGGTTCTTGTTGTCCTGATTCTTGAAATAGAATTTGGTGGCAACATTGCTGCCGATTGCCACAAGGAAGAATCCGCCCCAGATGATGATAAAGAGGTCGAGTGGCGGCAATTTGTTTTTCTTGCCCTTGTGCCTCCAGTGGGCATCGTGATTGTGTGGAGGCTCGTCGTGGGTCGGCCGGGCGTCGGGATGGATAGGTTTTTTGAAATCTTTTCCTTGTTCGGCGTGATGAATCAGCGGTTTCATGGGCCATTTTTCGTTGATAGCCAGGTTTCCACCGATGAAAAAAAGACCGAGCAACAGAGTGAGTCCGCTATATTTCAGAATGTTGTGCTTGTTGATTAAGATGGGCGTAATCAAGAAATTGTGCAGCAGGAAAAGCAGCAGCAGTATGCCCAACGAAGCCCACACTCGTGCCATGCCTTCCCAGCGCACGGGTGTGTGGTTGCCAAATGCGCTTTGCAAGAGCACGCTCAATAGCGGGAACAGGAAAAATCCAATCCATACCACGGCATACACGAGCCATTCTTTACGGGTGTTGTCTGATTTTTGCATAGCGTAATCGGTTGTATGAAAAATGTCACTGATAGTGCAAATATAAGCATTCGTGCTGATATCGCAGTGGCGCATTCAACAAAATAAGCGTTTTTCTCCGTTATACCCCCACATTTTCTCCACCAACCGGTGAACTGTTAAAAAAAATAACACCCGCGTGAAAAAATATGGAATTAATTTGTATCTTTGCCCATTCAAAAAGAAAAATTAAATTTTAAATATGTCATAGAATATGAAGAAACAAAACTACCCAAAACTCCTCTCGCTGGCTGCCGCATTGATCATGTCGGTTCCTGCTTTCGCAGAAGCCACTCCGCAGCCCGCAGAAGTGCCTGCCGACTCGGCTTGTGCGGCGGTGATTGACGAGGCGGTGGCAGAAGCCCCAGTGGCTATGGCTGAACCAGAAGCTGCTCCTGCAGAAAATGTGAATGTGATGGATTTGTATGCCACACGTTCGGCAGCAAGCAGCGTGCTGCCTGTGCCCGAACTCGACTTGAGCGCAGACCAACCGGTGAACACTCACCATAATCCTTACTACAATTGGCAGCGCGACATCACTTATGCCGGTATTCCTCTGTTTCTTTCTTCATTCATCATCAAAGACAAAAAGACGGCATTCCGCTCGGCGCGTTTCAGTTTTGAAAAAAACTTCAAGACTAAAATCGACAACTACACCCAATTCGTGCCTTATGCGCTGATTCCCGCACTCAAACTCGCTGGCTATGAGGGACGCTCAAGTTGGCTCCGACTCGGTGCTTCTGCCTTTGCCGCCAACGCCATCATGGCTTTGGCTGTGAATGCCACAAAATATTCCGTGAAAGAAATGCGCCCCGACAACTCTACGCGCAACTCTTTCCCATCAGGACACACTGCCACCGCATTCGTGGCTGCCACCATCCTCCACAAGGAATACGGCCTCACCCGCTCGCCTTGGTTCTCTATCGGTGGTTATGCTTTGGCCACCGCTACAGGTGTGATGCGCGTGCTGAACAACCGCCACTGGATTTCCGACGTGATGGCAGGTGCCGGCATCGGTATCATGTCGACAGAGTTGGGCTACTTCGTGGCCGACCTCGTCTTCAAGGAAAAGGGCGTGAAGAACTTTGAGTTTGAAGACAAGCCATCGGAAAAACCATCATTCTTCGACATTCAAATGGGTATTGCCGCTCATCCAAAAGACATCGATTTCGTATTCCCCGATGGCAACAACGACCGTATCTCTCTCGGTACAAGCACCGTGTTTGGTGTGGAAGGCGCTTACTTCCTCAACAAGTACCTTGGTGTGGGTGGTCAGGCTCGCGTGACCAGCACCCCTTCAAAGAGTGCCATTTACTCTGACGAAGATTTTCAAGAAATCCTGCAATTTAACGATTTGCTTGATCGAATTCCCGATGCGCAAGGTCGCCCACTTCCTGGCATATACGGATTCAATATTGACGACAACAACTTCACCTGTGCTTCATTTAACTTCGGTGTTTACGGAAACCTGCCACTGAGCAAGCGATTCTCTGTAGGTGCAAAGGCGCTTTGTGGTGTGCGTTTGGCCGATGGTATCCACTACACTGCACGCAACGGTAACCCATTGATGGATAAAGAGCACGCTATCGTAGATATCCACGGCAATGCATACCCTCTCTACTGGTTTGAAGACGCAGAAGGCAACCAGTTCCTCTCCAGCGAAATCATACAGCCAGGCGTTCACCGCATGTACAACGTGGTGCTTGAAAACCCAACAGATCCTTACGACCTCTTGAAAGTGTCGGGCAGCACCTCGTTCAACTATGTGCTCGGCGTGAACCTCACTTGGCGCTACAAGAACAACTTCGCATGGAAAGTGTTTGCCGATTTCGATTCTTCAAAGACCAAATACACCTACGAAACTCGCCTCTTCTCACCAGAGGCTATCAGCCGATTTGAATCATCTGTGCTTGCCAAGGCGGAACCAGAATTCATAGAATTAGCAAAAACGGTGCTAAAGGGTTACGCTTCCAAGCAGATGAACTTCTTCTCGTTCGGTGCCTCATTCTCCGTAATGTTCTAATCCCACCCCCCCGGTGAAAGTGTGTGTGGAGATAAACTATGGCTGTTCGACAGTCATCAGCAGGGTTTCATTTTTAGATTGATAGGAAATGCTTAAAAGGGAAGTGATATCCATAGCTAAAGGTTTGATGATCATTGCAATGGTGATAGGGCATTCGTATGCTCCCGTCGCCATTAAGGGGTTCATGTGCATGTTCCGAATGCCCTTATTTTTTCTCTGCAGCGGTTATTGTCTGAAGCCTGAATACCAGACCGACATTCGTCTTTACTTGAAAAAGAGAACAAAAAGATTATATTGGCCGTTTGTGAAATACACCCTTTTCTTTATGTTGCTCCATGTCATTTTTTGCCAAACAGAGATATTTCATATAGGTGGGCAAGGGTGTGTGTATGATGGGTTCTCCTTTGTGGACTATTTGAAAATGTTGTGTAAAGTGGTTCTTAAAATGGACGAGCCAGAGCATTTGTTGGGCGGCTTTTGGTTTTTACGCGAACTGTTTATTGCTTCATTGATGTTCGCTGCACTATCCCTTGTGTCGGTTAAAAAGAGTGCACTGTATGTGGCTTTATTGGCCTTGGTTGGGCTTTATATGCTGTTCTCAGTGTACGACCTGAAATTTTATGTGTTCACAAAAAAGACGTTTCTGTCGTGCGTTTTTTATTTTATAGGATTTTTGCTCAGGCCGTGTGAGTTTAAGAAAAGCGGTCGGCTCCTGTTTGCCAGTTTCGTTGTCACGTGTGTTGTCGCTTGTTTTTTCCCACTGACGATGGATACGAAAATGACATATTTGGTGGTGCCTTGTATTGCTTTTGCGCTTGTGGGCTCTTTCATGGCGCTTGAGGTTTCGATGTTTATTCAGTCTTATAATGGGGCGCTGAACAGATTCCTCGTCTATGTAGGGAATCACACATTGTGGATTTTTGTCTATCATCTGGTGTCGATGAAGCTTGTTTCACTATTTCTCATTCAAATCTATCATTTGGAAATGAGTCATATTGCAGATTATCCGACTATAAAAAGTGAATATGTTCAGAGCTGGGGCTGGATGCTGTATACAATTGTGGGCGTGGGCGTTCCGTTGGCGTTGGTTTATTGCAAGGAAAGGCTCTTGTCACCCCGAAAATAAGTTGGTGAGTGGCTACATTTCCAAGAATCCTTATCGCAGCTCACCCCCTACTGGAAGCGAAACCCACATCAATGGTGACCGAAGAGGTCACCATTGATGTGGGTCGTAAAATTGTGTTGTGTTGAGAGCGCGACTTGCTGTCGCGCGGTTGAGGCTTATTTGATTACCATCACCTTGGTGTAAGGCTCTGCTGGCATTTCTGCACCTTCTTGCGCAGCGTAAACACCGTAGCTGCCGGTTGGGAGGCGATCGCCTTCTGCATTGCAGCAGTCCCAAATCACGTAGCCGCCTTTAGAGGTGATTTGCTTCACCACGTTGCCCTTTGCGTCTTTGATGACTACATTTGAGTTGTCCATCAAACCAGTGATGGTCACCATACCGGTGAAGTCGGGGCGAACTGGGTTAGGATAAGCGTAGACGTTGCTGTAGTCTTCTGCAGAAGTAGAGTAGTCGCTGAAGAACTGTTGAACACCAAGTGGAGTGACAACGAACACAGAGTTGTTGTCGGTGTTGCAGCACACTTGATAAATCACATTGGTGAGCAATGGGCTATTGTTTGATGTGTAGTGGCTGATAACGGTTTTGCCGTCGGCGCTGAGGAGGTAGAGGCCATCACCGCCGGTACCTACCCACTTGCGGTTGAGGGTGTCGACTTCTACTGCATAAATTTTAGAGCCTTCCACTGCAGGAACTTTTTCAACAGCGAAACCTTCGTTGAAGGCATCGGTTGCTTTAAACATTACAAGGCCCTTGTCGTAACCGAACAAGATATTGTCGTCGAGGTCGGCCTTCATTGCATAAGAGTAAATCCAGCTGCATGTAGAACCGTCGGTTGCAGTGAGTGAAGAGAAGCTCTTTGATTCAAATTCTGGCTTGCTCAAATCAGGGTTGTTGCGCCAAATGATGATTGGGCAGGTATAGTCGCCACAGCAGAACGACTTGGTCATACTCTTGTTGCTGATGTCGAAAATGTTGAATTTGAAGGAGTTGGTGTTCGCTACGTCGGGCACTGGGTAAACCGTCCAGTCGCTTGTGGTGAAATTGCCACTGTACACCTTGTCGTGTGGGAGAACCTTCACGGGTACCGTGTTGCTCAAACTTGAGTGCACCATCCAGAGGTTGCCGTCTTTGTCGAATCGGATAGCCGCCTTACGTGCAACATAAGGAGTGTTGCTGTTGTTGAGGAGCTTCACCACCTTGTTGTCGGTGACTTTAAACTGTCCATTCAATCGGGTGCTGATATAGTAGGTGTCGGTACTGTCTTTTGGGTCGAAAATTGGCCAATACCAACCTTGGCTGCCAGATGTGCCGGTAGGGTTGGCATTCACCCATGAAGCGCCGTCAAATTTATCAATTTCAAAAATAGCTCCGGACAAAGCGGGGAGTACGCCGTTGTCGCTGGTGGCGGTAAGATAGAGCTTGTGGGTAATCTTGTTGTAGCCCATCCAGAAAGGCACGCCCTTGAGGCTTACTGCTTCAGGCTTGTAATAGGTGTCGGTGGCAGTGCTGCTGTGGAAACCTTTTTCGTTCACACCCCACACTGCGCCATCGCCGTCAGGAGCACAACTTGCGAGTTCTTGTGCGCTGAAGGTCTTTTTGACAGGAGTTGCACCGTCGTTGTCGAAGGTGTAGTAGTATTTTGCAGCGAAGAAGTTGGCGAGGTAGCCGGTTGCAGTCTTTTGTACATTGGTAGGAACTGCTTCTACGAGCGATGTGCTGGTGAAAGTCACTTCATCGCCGTTTTCTTCCATTGTCACTTTGGCAAGGCGCTTGTCTTGGAGCACGAGCATGGTGTTGTTGTTGATAGCATAAACCTTGCCGTTCTGCATGTCGGCGATGGTAGTGGTCTTATAGCCGTTGAGCCATTCAGGAACGGCATTTGTTGGGCAGTAGTAAACTTGGCCAGAAGGGAGGAAAACCACGCGCCAATTACCCACTTCACCAACAGAAGAAACGTTGTAACTGTAAACGCGGGTTTCTGTGATTTGCATGTTGGTGTCGTTGATTACAACAAAACCGAAACCGGTGGCCACGAAAATCTTGTCGCCGCTGAAAGTGATGTCGTTGATTACGCGCGACTGTGTCATCACAGCATCCTTGATGTTAGGGATGTTGGTCACCTTTCCGTTGTCGGCCACGATATCGATGTTGGAGTCGTCGTATGCCACCACGAGATATTTCTTGTCGTTGTTGTAGTAGATATTGCTAATCAGTGTGCCAGAGAGCGAGTTTTGATTGCTCAGCACAGTCAGTTCCTTTGTGTTCTTGTCAAGGCTGTAAAGACTGTTGTTCACGAGGTTGTAGACCTTGTCTTTAGTGTCAATCACATTTTTGGTTGATGTGATAGCGAAACGGGTGTGGGTAACCCATTTACCTTCCGATTGTTGTGCGCTCGCAACCATTGGAAGTGTCGCTAATAATGTAATAAGAGATTTCTTTATCATGATGTTGTAAATATTTTTTCCTTTTACTTACTGTATTCTTTTTCAAAAAGGTTTGGATATATGTAATAACGCATAAATGTGCGTAAAATTGTATATCTAAAAGAGTATTTAACCGCCGTTTAGGCTAAAGTCGCATCTCCACTTCTTTTTTGTTTTCCACCACGTTGGTGAATTCAAATGTGCACCACATACCGTTCACCTCACTTTCGTAGCGGTAACTATACCAGCGTTGGCCGATGCAACTCATCAACGCCATGCCCAAATGGGCGCTTTCTTCGCCCGTGCCAATCACGCCCTTTTTCTCCACGATTTTCACGTGGTTGTCGAATTTCGTGATTACCAGGTTCACTGTGTCGCCTTGCCGGATGTCCAGTTGGCGCTCTATGCAGATGTCGCCACCTTTTAGTGCCGTGATTTTAACTGTGTTGCTCACGGGTTCGTTGACTGGGGCAACATTCATCGGCACGATTTTTGTTCTGGCAGGACCTGCACTCTTTGGGCTGCAAATCATCCCTAAACTCATAAATGCCACTACCATGATAATCAGGTAGAATATTGTTGAGTCGAAGAATGCCATAATCACATAAAGTTATACATTTTTTCTGAATAACGAAATTCCGGTTGGGGAGGGGGGCTAAATTGTCGTTTAGCTGATTTGAAATCAGAATTCCACGCCCACTTTAATGCACAAGTTGTGGAAAGCTTGGCTCTTGTTCAAGTAGGTCTTGCCGGTGTCGTCTTTGATGGCACCTGGAGCATCCCCTGAGCACCAAAGTTTGTATTTTGCAGTCTGCAATTCATACGACACACCCACGTTGAATGAGAAAAACTCGTTGGTGGCGAAGTGGTAACCAATTGATGGCGAAGCAAAGAATCCCTTGTGGTTGATGAAAGTGCCGCCCACCTTCATGCTCACGAAAGGGGTGTTCTTCGATTCGTTCATGAAGCTGTAGCGTCCTTCGAGGTAGAGCGGGATAAATGGGTAGCGCCAAGCGGGGTCGTTGTACTTGCCAGCATTAGAGCCTGATTGGTCCCAGTAGAGAGGGAAACTCTTTTCCACAGCCTTGAAGTTGTGCACAGCCAAACCTGCGCCGAGATACGCCTTAGGGGTGAAAGCGTAGCCGAAGCTGGTTTCCACCATCCAATAGTCGTTACGAGGCTCACCGATACCCATGCTGTAGCCAAGGTCGATAAATCCGCGGAACTTAGAAGTGTCGTAGTTCTTTTTCTTGGTCAAGTGGTCGATATAGTTGATTTCTTCCACGGTGTAGTGGTAGGTTTCGTTGTCGTTTTCGTTGATGATGGTCACCACGCGTTCGTCGCGTTCGGTAATCACACCGCTCACGATTTGACCGTTGCGCAAATGAATCTGCGCTTTCGATGGTTTCTTTTCTGCGTTGGCACTGAAGGCTGTAGCTGCTATCAACAGTGCGAATAAAAGTTTCTTTAGCATAGCGTTATGTTGTGTAGTTTTAGAATTTTTGCATATCCACAAGGTGCTTGTATGCACCGTTTTGGGCGATGAGTTGGTCGTGGGTGCCGCGTTCAATGATTTTTCCGTCTTGGAGCACACAAATGAGGTCGGCATTCTTGATGGTGCTCAGTCTGTGGGCAATCACCACGGTGGTGCGTCCGTGCATCAGGTTGTCGAGCGCCTGTTGCACCAGGTGTTCGCTTTCGGTGTCGAGTGCCGATGTGGCCTCGTCGAGAATCAGAATCGGCGGATTCTTCAAGATGGCGCGGGCAATGCTCAAGCGCTGGCGCTGACCTCCGGAAAGGTTGCATCCGCGGTCGCCGATATTGGTGTCGAAGCCATTTTCGGTGGCCATGATAAAGTCGTAGGCATTGGCGATTTTTGCTGCAGCAATCACCTCTTCATCGGTAGCGCTTTCCACACCGAAGGTGATGTTGTTGCGGATGGTGTCGTTGAAGAGGATGGCTTCCTGGTTCACATTGCCCATCAGCGCGCGCAAATCTTGCTTTCGCACCTGACGAATGTCCACGCCGTCAATGAAAATGCCACCTTCTTCCACGTCGTAGAAGCGCGGGATGAGGTCGGCAAGTGTGGTCTTTCCGCTGCCGCTTTGACCTACCAGCGCCACGGTTTTTCCGTTTTCGATTTCCAGGTCCACGCCGTCGATTACCCATTGTTCGCCATAGCGGAAGCGCACATTGTCGAGTTTTATGCTGTGTGACATCTGCTTCAGTTCGGTGGGGTTCTCAGGGTCCTTAATCGTGTTCTCTGCTTTGAGAATCTTGTCGATACGCTCCACCGAAGCCAAGCCGCGCTGAATAGCATAGCTTGCCTTTGAAAAGTCTTTGGCGGGATTGATGATGCTGTAGAAAATCACCATATAGTAGATAAACGAAGGCGCGGTGATAGAGGAGTCGCCCGAGAGGATGAGTTTGCCGCCAAACCACAGTACGATGGCGATGGTTGCAGTGCCGAGAAATTCGCTCATGGGGTGGGCGAGTTCGTAGCGTCGGTTCATGCTTTGGGTGATGCGGCGATATTTGTCGTTTTCCTCGCCGAAGCGGCTTTTCACCTTCTTTTCGGCGTTGAAGGCTTTCACGATGCGAAGTCCGCCCACGGTTTCCTCAATGTTGCTCAAGAGCGTGCCCCATTGGTTTTGTGCGTCAAGGCTCACACGCTTCAGGCGCTTGCCCACGCGGCCCATGATGAAGCCTGCGATAGGGAGCAAGGTGAACACGAACACTGTGAGTTGCCAGCTCACCAGCAGCATCATGGTGAGGCAAGCCACAATCATGATGGGGTTCTTGAACATCAAGTCGAGGCTCGACATGATGCTGTTTTCCACTTCGGTCACGTCGCCGCTCATGCGCGCCATCACGTCGCCTTTGCGCTCGCTGCTGAAAAACGAGATGGGGAGGGTGACGATTTTATTGTAGATTTGGTTGCGGATGTCGCGGACCACGCTGGCGCGAATCGTAATCATGTTGTAGGCGGCAAGGTAGGCTGTTCCCACTTTTAATCCGGTGAAAAACACCAGCATGCCGGCAATGGCAGCCAAGGCTGTGGATGGCCCGTATTGCTCAATCAAACATTGCACAGTGTAGTAGAAATCATTCACCACCACCTCTTTCAGCCCCGCGCTGCCCCATTCCATATAGGAGTAGTGCGCCTGGTTGATGCCAAACAGCATTTCCAGAATAGGGATAATGAGTGCGAACGAAAACAGGGTAAGAAACGCAGTCATCACGTTGAATATCACATTCAGCACGATGTTGCGCTTATAGGGAGGGATAAACCTGCGGAGTATGGTAAAAAAGCCTTTAAACATAAGTTTCTTTTTCTAAATCGTTGTTGCGAGCAAAGGCTGATGCTGTAGGCCTGTGGCCAACTTTTCATGGCAACCCTCTGCTCAATAATTGGTGGTGGCATCCACAAAAAATCGCACACCACACCAATTTAATAGCAAAGATACACTATCTTCGCCTTTTCACCAAATCCCACGCAAGAAACCGCTCACCAATCGGGCTTTCAGCCCATATCTCGGCTCAGTGGAAAAGTTGTGGGGTAGACTCACAAAAACCGAGAAAACCCCTTGTGGAGGGTGGGTGCTGAAGCACCTGGCGGTATGAGCGCATGATTTTCCTTGTGAGCAAGCTCCCAGTAAAATCTCTCCCTCATCCCACCACCTTCCTTGCGGAAGGCCACCACCCTCCACAAGGCGATAAACAAGATATAAACAATCCTGCTTCCACCCCCCCCCTCGAGGCACATGCCTGTGGCATGTTAACCCCGCCCTCACTCCATAGTAGTCACCCAAAATTCTTCGCGGAGCGAAGCGGCAAGCCGATGACGTTAAATTCGTGACCTTGAACAATTCGTGCCCCCCAAAAAAACCGCCGAGCTGTTCTGCCAGATATGGCAAGCAAATTTTTTTCGCCGCAGGCGTGGTTGGTTTGTGGGATTCCCTCCCCGTTCATTGCTCGCTATTCTATTACAATTCTGTTGGCCGGAAAAATGGAATCGGCACGCCCTTGTTGTTTGTGGGGCGTGCCGATTGAATCTTACAGCCGAAAAAGCAGCTATTTTATTTTCTTATAAAGTGCTTTTTGCCTTGGAAGATGTAGATGCCTTCGCCGAGGTCGTCGAGGTTTGTGGCGTTTTGCTTCACAATGCGGCCGTCGAGGCTGTACACATTGTTGTCGGCAGCAGCGCTGCTTGCCTCTATATCGTCGACTCCTGTAGTGGGATTTTCAACAATTTCCTTGAAGTCTTTCCAAACGGGAGCCTCTTTGTAAAGTTCCAGTGAGCCCACAGGCACATTGAGCGTGCAGTGTCTTGCGATATTACTAAACACTTGATTGTATGGATCAATCACGGGAGGAACTGCTGCCATTGCGTGAACAGATGTCAAGTTTGGACATTCGGCCACAGAATTCAAACCAAATGCGCTTACGCTTGCAGGCAACACTAAGCACTTCACGTTAGAGTTGTAAATCAATGCACATTCGCCAATCTCTATGGTGCCTGCAGGAATACGATAAACATTTTCGGCGATGTTGGAGCAATATACCAGCGTTTTTGTTGACGTGTTCATCAACTTGCCGTCGGTATAGGAGAATGTGGAATTGTTTTCATCAATATTGATGTTTCTCAATGCGTCACAGCCAATAAATGCCCAGCCTGTGATTTTCTCAATCGATTTGCCAATGTTCAATGTCATCATTTTTTCGCATCGTGCAAATGCGCCGTTTGGGATAGTTGTCAGCCCATCGCCAGTGCTGAAAGTGGCGAGCATATCGCAATCGGCAAAACATCCATATCCTATAGATTGAACCGAAGATGGCAGCGCCACAGTGATAAGCGACTTGCAGAAACGAAAAGCATTATCACCAATAGTTTTTACTCCGTCGGGCAGCTCCAGGCTTGAGAGTGCGTCGTTCCAAATAAATGCACCCTCACCAATCCGCTTCACTTTTGAACTGATAGTGACATTTGTCACCCCGCTATTGTGAAAAGAGTAATCGCCAATTTCAGTTACAGTGTATTCTCCTACGTTTTCTGGTATAACAAGAGAGCCAAGAGCTTCGTAGTTTTCGCCGCGATCGTAATAGCATATAGGGTCGGGATAAGGATAAGATGATGCCTTCGAAAGAATGCCTGTGCGAATGAGGGGGAATATGGCCCAATGGGCTATTGCAGTCTTGTCGTTATCATTGAGCATATAATGAATGCCGTCGAAAACCACTGTTTCGTCGTCGTCAAATGTTGTTGCAGAAGCTTTACTTGGTGCCAGCGCGACTATTAACGCCATGCATGCCAAAATTTTGAATACATTTTTTTCCATAGTCTAATACTTTTATTCTGAGTGATATTTATTTTGTTACAAAGATACTAAAAATTGTCGCTGGCAATAACATTTTATCTCACCCCTCCATTTTTAACATAAATTAAGAAAAAATAGCAAGGGCGCTGCTGGTGTGCGGCGCCCTTGTTATGTGTAAATGTTTGGGAATGTTTCGTTATTCAGCAGGCTCTGCTGGGAGTGTGGCAGCGGCAGCTTCTACCCATGCCTTCACTTCGTCGACTACTGGAACTTTCAAACCGAGTTTGTACTTCTTGTTGATGTCGAGGAGGTCTTGGAAGAGTTTGCCAGGGCGGTCGAGTTTGCCGAGAGCTTCCACAGTGAGGTAGCCAGCCTTTTGGATTGGCGCTACCCATTCTGCAGGCACGCCGAGCGCCACATAAGCGTCTTCCTTGTCGCGCTTAGCCACCTTTTCGGGGCGCATTTGTGGGAAGAGGAGCACGTCTTGGATGTAGCTGTTGCCAGTCATGAGCATCACGAGGCGGTCGATACCGATGCCGATACCACTTGTTGGAGGCATGCCGTATTGGAGTGCGCGCAAGAAGTCTTGGTCGATAATCATTGCTTCGTCGTCGCCCTTGTCGGCGAGGCGCATTTGCTCTACGAAGCGTTCTTCTTGGTCGATAGGGTCGTTGAGCTCGCTGTATGCGTTAGCCAATTCCTTGCCGTTGACCATAAGTTCGAATCGTTCGGTGAGTCCTGGTTTGCTGCGGTGCATCTTGGTGAGAGGCGACATTTCCACAGGGTAGTCGGTGATGAATGTTGGTTGCACGAAAGTGCCTTCGCAGAATTCTCCGAATATTTCGTCGATGAGTTTGCCTTTGCCCATGGTTTCGTCGATTTCCATGTTGAGCGCCTTGCACACTTCGCGAATTTCGTCTTCACTCTTTCCGTTGAGGTCGTAGCCGGTCTTTTCCTTGATGGCGTCGAGGATAGGCAAGCGGCGATATGGAGCCTTGAAGCTGATGGTCTTGCCGTCGATCACGGTTTCGGGAGTGCCATTCACAGCCACGCAAATCTTTTCGAGCAGTTGTTCGGTGAAACTCATCATCCAGTTGTAGTCCTTGTATTGAACATAGAGTTCCATACAGGTGAATTCTGGGTTGTGGTTGCGGTCCATACCCTCGTTGCGGAAGTTCTTGCCGATTTCGTAAACACCTTCAAAACCACCCACGATGAGGCGCTTGAGGTAGAGCTCGGTAGCGATACGCATATACATAGGGATGTTGAGCGCATTGAAGTGGGTCATGAATGGACGCGCGCTTGCGCCACCTGCGATGGCTTGAAGGGTTGGGGTTTCCACTTCGGTGTAGCCAGCTTCGTCGAGCACGCTGCGGAGCGTTTTCACGATAGTGGCACGCTTGAGGAAGGTGTCCTTCACGCCGTCGTTCACGATGAGGTCGACGTAGCGCTGACGGTAGCGGAGTTCAGGGTCGTCGAAAGCGTCGTAGGTCACGCCGTCTTTCTGCTTCACGATTGGGAGAGGCTTGAGGCTCTTGCTGAGGAGCTTGAGGCTCTTGGCGTGAACGCTGATTTCGCCAGTTTGTGTGCGGAACACGAAACCGGTGATACCCACGAAGTCGCCGATGTCGAGGAGCTTCTTGAATACTTCGTTGTAGAGCGTTTTATCTTCATCGGGGCAGAGTTCATCGCGGTTAACATACACTTGGATGCGGCCCTTAGAGTCTTGCAATTCCATAAATGATGCCTTACCCATGATGCGGCGGCTCATCACACGGCCAGCCATGCGCACTTGGCGTGGTTCGGCTTCGTCGTCGCTGAAGTTAGCCTTTGCTTCTTCGCTCCATGCGTCGACTTCAAACTCTGCTGCAGGATAGGTGTCGATGCCCATCTCGCGCAGACGGTTCAAACTGTTGCGTCTTACAATTTCTTGTTCGCTTAATTCGAGAATATTCATATATAGTTGTTTAGTTTAGATTTCGTTTCAAAGTGCAAAGATAGTGATAAATTGGCAAGTGCCGAAAATTCGCACCCATTTATTAAAGGCAACTGCGTCAAAATCTGCTTCAAATATGGGAAAATGGCGTGCCATCTGGGCAAAATGATGGGGCAAGAACAGCGATGGCGTTTTCTCTTTTTCTTTGGTTACTAACTTTTTAGGAACAAAACCAGAAAATCTATCATAAAATGATAATCCTAAAATGATAGCGCTATTTCCAATGGATGGCAGAGAGCAGGCGGCGGTAGGCGACTGCCGCAAGGAGAGAGGCGCACATGTAGAGCACCATGAGCAGGTGGTTGTCGATTTGCCCGCGCATTTCAAGGGCGAAGAAGCGCACCACAGGGTGCATAATGAAGAGGAACGACGAGATTCCGCCGACCCACACGAAAGGCTTCATCATGGCGTTTCCGAACGATTTTACCAATGCTATCATCGCCGCTGTCGCCACTATTGAGGAGAAAATCCACATCACAGGCGTTTTTTGCATGGCGATGAATGCGACAGTCAGCAAGGCGCACACTGCAGCCCACGCCCAACGGCTCATTCGGGGTATGCCACCGTAGCGTGCCACGAGCAGACCTGCCGAGAACGATAGTCCGGCCACGAAGAAGTTGTAGCGGAGAAGTATCATTTCGCGCCCAGCGTCGCGGAACCAGATTTGTGGTGCCAAGCAGACGATGGCGAAGACCAACGGCCACACCCAACGGCGCCAGGTGGCACCTCTGCGAGGCACGTAAAGCACAAGGCGATAGATGATATAGAGCTCCATCATCAGTCCTAAAAACCAGAATGGGCCGGGGAACACGTAGCGGTAGGGAGGCATAATCCAGTTGGTGACCATCAGCATCTGCGCCACCCAATAGCGCTTGTTGGGCAGCATGGGGCTGTGGAAACAGTATGCCACAAGAATGGCGGCAAGGAGGCCGATAATCATCAGTTTGAAAAGTTTGGTGTAGTGCTTCCACACGAAAGTGTGTGGCGCAAGCATCTTGGAGGAGCCTTGCTCGTATTTACGCACGAGTCCGAAGGCACTCAAAAAGAGGAAAATGTAGATGCCGCAATAGCCCAGCAGTGTGCTGAGTTGGAGCAAAATGTTTGGTCCGGGGTGGGCAAGGCAGTCGAACAGCGCTTGCGCACTGCCGTATTCGAAGTTGTATTCGTTGCAGTCGTGTCCGGTCACGCCGAGCGTGTGCGCTAAATTGTGGGAGGCAATCAGCAAGATGCCCAGACCTTTCAGCGCTGCGCTTTCGCCGCGCGTGATGATGTCGGCTTTTTGATGTACGGGAGTTCTTGCCATTCCAGTGATGTTACTTTTTCCTTCTCAATGTCAGGAACGTGTAGGGGAGGGGATTTCGCTCGTCGGCTTCGTGGCATTCCACATCGCTCTCTTCCCATTCGTTGGAGTTGAGAGATGGGAAGAAGGTGTCGGCGTCGGGAAATTCCGCATCCACACGAGTGAGATAGATGGTGTCGACCATGTTGATGGTAGCAGCGTAGAGTTGGGCACCTCCAATAATCATCACTTCGCCCGGCATCTCTGCTTTGGCGATGGCATCGTTGATGCTATGGGCAATGGTCACATTCTCAGGGTGGTAGTCGGCATTTCGTGTCACTACAATGTTTTGGCGACCAGGGAGTGCACCTTTAGGGAACGACTCGAAAGTCTTTCTTCCCATCACTATGCTGTGACCCATGGTGATGGCTTTGAAGTGCTTCAAGTCGGTCGACAGATGCCACAGCAAATCGCCGTTTTTTCCGATAGCTCCATCGCGGGCAATCGCCACGATGGCAGAGAGATGTTTGCCCATTGTATTGAAAAGTTTATACCGAAACCACGCCCTTAATCAGGGGGTGAGGGTCGTAGCCTTCGATAGTGAAATCTTCGTATTTGAAATCAAAAAGGTCGGTCACATCGCGGTTGATGGTGATGCGAGGCAGCGGACGAGTGTCGCGGCTCAATTGCAGCTTCACTTGCTCCATGTGGTTGAGATAGATGTGGGCATCGCCGAAGGTGTGGATGAATTCGCCTGCTTCGAGACCGGTTACCTTAGCCACCATCAGGAGCAGCAGCGCATAACTGGCAATGTTGAATGGCACACCGAGGAAAAGGTCGGCGCTGCGCTGGTAGAGTTGCAGACTCAGTTTTCCGTTAGCCACATAGAATTGGAACATGGTGTGGCATGGTGGGAGCGCCATCTTGTTGACCTCCGCCACATTCCATGCGCTCACGAGCATGCGGCGCGAATCGGGGCTGTTCTTGATTTGTTCCACCATTTGGCTGATTTGGTCGATTGTTCCGCCGTTGTAGTCGGGCCAAGAGCGCCACTGGTGTCCGTAGACAGGACCGAGTTCGCCATTTTCGTCTGCCCACTCGTTCCAGATTCTCACACCGTGCTCCTGGAGCCAGCGCACATTGGTGTCGCCGCGCAGAAACCAGAGCAGTTCGTAGATAATACTCTTCAAATGCACTTTTTTGGTGGTAAGCAGAGGGAAACCGTCAGCCAGGTTGCAGCGAATTTGGTAGCCAAACACGCTCTTGGTGCCAGTGCCGGTTCGGTCGTGCTTCTCTGTGCCATTGTCAAGCACATGTTGAAGCAAATCAAGATATTGTTTCATCGCCTTTTTTGATTTTCTGTTTAAGATTACAAAATTACCACTTTTCTGCCAACTGACCAAATAGAGAATTGGTTAGTATTTGTCGAAGAATTTGCCCTTGCCGATGAGCCAGGGAGCATAGCGGTCGATGGCCCATGCGAATGGATAGATGGCAATCATCACTGCTACAGCTATCAGATATTTGAGCCAGATGTTGTTGTCGAGCACGCCATCGTAGAGGGTGCGGTTAAGCACAATCTTGGCGATGCCGATGAAGTAGTTTTGCAGACCGAGGTACACCGTGCCGCTTACCACCACAAACTCGATGATGCGACGGTGGCCCAGTTTTGCGGCAATCCACTTCGCCACGCAGAAGTAGCAAGGGATAATCATCAGTCCGGCGGCGATGCGCACGAGGCAGTACATCTGCGGATCGGTAGTGTGAAGCGTTGTGGCTTCCACCATGATGATGACCGACACGGCAGCCATCGCCACCCAGATGGCAGCACCCGGTGGTGTGCGGAATTCGAGGCGCGAGAGCATTGGCTTGAAACTGTTGCCGAGGGCGTAGAAGGGGAGGAAAAGTAGGGCGTTTCCGATGTTCCATAGGTGGCCTATGGTGGAAACGGTTGGGATTTCGTAGGGGATGAGATAGGTGCCAGCCGCCAATGCAAGGCAGGTGGGGAACACAAATCTGCGTGGCACCATGCGCTCAATGCACCAATAAAGAATCTGCATGGTGAACAGACAGGCGATATACCAGAATGGAGCCACCACCGTCTGCGGGTTACCACTAACAAACTCGATAATCGGCTGCCACACGCTGATAGCTTCTTCTTCGGGGCCGACCATCTTCCTTCCCACCACCAGCCAAAGGGCGTAGAAGATGAAAAAGAAAGTGCAGTAGGGCACCAGAATCTGCTTGGCACGGTGGCGAAGATAGGTGGTGAAGCGTGGCCATCGGTCGAAACTGTAGAGAAAGCCGGAAATGCAGAAGAAAACGGGCACGCGGAGGTTGAGAATCACGGCATCGTCGAACAGCGCCAACCGTGGTGGTGTGTGAAACACAATCACCAGGAAGATGCTGAAGAATCGCACATAGTCGAGCCAAGCCTGTCGTTCTTGTCCTGTTTTCATAAATATTGGTTTTGCTTGAGATTTACAAAAGTAGTAAAAAATCCGATAAAACCGACGAAAATCGCACATCTCAGAATCGTACATGTGCAATTAGCACTCACAAAGAGGAGGCTACAACATATATCAAAATATTCATCATCTTTGCTGTGCGAGGGATTCGTAGGTGTCGCGGTTGTTACATGACATCGTTTCGCTATTTGATTTTTCGCTCAAGGCGTGAGTAAATCCAACTGATACCGAAGCATAAAATGCCAGAGAATAATAATCCCGCGGGTCGCATGATTGTTGATTCGTACTGGATGTCAAACATCACTAATTTTATGACGCACAGCAGCGAAACGACAAGACCATAAAGTCGACATCCCCTTAATAGGAACTTAAAACCAACGATTATAAACAGCACTGCGAGTGCAAGCCCTGAAATTGACACGACAAAGTTCACGGCATTGAGGCTGTGGAGAATAGCGAAAAGGACGACACTAAATTTCAAACCATTGTAACAACTTGCGTAATGCTCTTCAATAATGGATATTGTGTAGGACTTCTTCAAGTTTGCTATTGATAGCGCTACCGTTGTCAAGATGACAAGTCCCAAAGCAATGGGTTCGGTGCCATTAAAAGTGTGGTGAGCAATAGCCAATGCATCTTTCTGTGGCCATAAAAGCATCATAACACCAATGAAGATAAGTATGAGTGTGGTTGCGTAACTGATTAGCACAGAATTGTTTTCGACCTCTTTCCTGACTTCGTCGAAAAAAAAGTTAAAATTTTTAAGGTGTTGAAACAGA
>JAUNNJ010000048.1 GCA_030531495.1 Bacteroidales bacterium | reverse complement strand
CTAACATCTAAACATCAGAATGAAAGTATATACTCTCACTGGCGACAAAGGCACCACCGCATTGGTGGGCGGACAGCGCGTGGATAAAGACTGCGTGCGTGTGGAGGCTTACGGCACCGTCGACGAACTGAACGCACAGATTAGCGTGCTCGCTTGTCATTTGAAAAACATGGCTGGCGACGACATCCAAAAATTGGTGTATGTGATTCAGAACAAATTGTTCAATCTTGGAGCCTACCTTGCCACCGAGAGCAATGACGACGCGCCCGTGTATGGCCTCACTGATGCCGACATAAAGGCGCTTGAAGACAAAATCGACGAAATGGAGGCCCCGTTCCGAGGCTTCATTCTACCGGGTGGAAGCCCTGTGAGTGCTCAATGTGATGTGTGCCGCACCGTGGCTCGTCGAGCCGAGCGCCGCGTAGTCACGCTCGCGAAAGAAGCGCCAGTATCGCCCCTCGCGTTGAAATATCTCAACCGCCTCAGCGACTTCTTCTTCACCCTCGGCCGTCACTGTAACCTCAGCCAAGGCATCGAAGAAGTGTATTGGGATAAAAATCTGTAAAACCAACCATCTAACACAAAAAATGGCTAAAGGGGACGGTTCCTTTTAGCCATTCGTGTCATTTTTCGTGCATTTTCATCAAATGAGTGTTTTGGGAATCTACAAATTTTAGTAAAAAAGAACTGTCCCGAATTACTAAATCGCGGAATAATTCCCAATGTTGCCTCCCCAAAAAAACGAGGAAGAGTGATGCTACTGTGGGCGTCACTCTTCCTTTGTGTATTAAAACTATGTAATTAGATTATTCTTGACCTGGAACCTTTGGCAACTTGTCGAGATAAGACTTGATGATTTCGTCGCTTGGAATCACATCGTTCATAGTCTTTGAGTTGTATTGTTCGTAAGCGTAGAGGTCGAAGTAACCAGTACCGGTAAGGCCGAATACGATAGTCTTTTCTTCGCCGGTTTCCTTGCACTTGAGCGCTTCGTCGATGGCTACGCGGATAGCGTGGCTACTTTCAGGAGCAGGAAGGATACCTTCAACGCGAGCGAATTGAGTGGCAGCTTCAAACACTGCAGTCTGTTCTACGGAGCGAGCTTCAAACATGCCGTCGGCATAGAGTTGTGAAAGCACTGGGCTCATACCGTGGAAGCGGAGACCGCCGGCGTGGTTAGCAGATGGAATGAATTGGCTACCGAGAGTGTACATCTTTGCCAATGGGCAAATCATACCAGTGTCGCAGAAGTCGTAAGCGTACTTACCGCGAGTGAAACTTGGGCAAGATGCTGGCTCAACGGCGATGATTTGATAGTCGGCTTCGCCACGGAGTTTTTCACCCATGAATGGAGCAATCAAACCGCCAAGGTTAGAACCGCCACCAGCGCAACCGATAATCATGTCGGCCTTGATGCCGTATTTGTCGAGAGCCGCCTTGGTTTCCATACCGATGATTGATTGGTGCAGGAGCACTTGATTGAGCACTGAGCCGAGCACGTAGCGATAGCCAGGGTTGGTCACAGCCACTTCCACTGCTTCAGAGATAGCGCAGCCGAGTGAACCGGTGGTATCGGGATGTTCAGAAAGAATCTTGCGGCCCACATTGGTGGTGAGGCTTGGAGATGGAGTCACGTCGGCGCCATAAGTGCGCATCACTTCGCGACGGAATGGCTTTTGTTCGTACGAGCACTTCACCATATACACCTTGCAGTCGAGGTCGAAGTAAGAGCAAGCCATGCTCAACGCAGTACCCCATTGTCCAGCACCAGTTTCGGTGGTCACACCCTTCAAGCCTTCCTTCTTTGCATAGTAGGCTTGAGCAATGGCTGAGTTCAGCTTGTGGCTGCCAGAGGTGTTGTTGCCTTCAAACTTGTAGTAGATCTTAGCAGGAGTGCCAAGAGCCTTTTCCAAGAAGTAGGCGCGCACCAATGGAGCTGGGCGATACATTCTATAGAACTTTTGGATTTCTTCAGGAATGTCGAAGAATTGAGTGTCGTTGTCAAGTTCTTGCTTGTTGAGTTCTTCGCAGAAAATTGGGTTCAAATCTTCAAGCGTGAGAGGTTGTCCAGTTCCTGGGTTCAAAAGTGGTGCTGGCTTATTCTTCATGTCAGCACGCATGTTATACCACTTAGTAGGGATTTCTTTTTCGTCAAGATAAATCTTGTAAGGAACTTCTTGTTTCATAATCGTTGAATTTTTGCTATGTTTTTTAATTTCCAATGCAAAGATATAAATAAAATTTTATATTCTGCAAATAAATACACGAAAAATCAAAAAATAATCAAAAACGCATAAAAATAACGCATAACTATGCATAAATATATAGATATTCAGTGCAACTTGTATATTCAAATTTCATTTTTTTGTCGTAGTTTTTTAGTAAAGGCTGCCGTTTTTTAATAGGAGAGAGGGTGTATGGTGTCTCAGTATCACTTGCTTTTTGCAACATTTAACTAAAATTCGGCGAATATCATTGAAATTTATTGTCATAAAAATGCGTAATATCAAATTATAGTATTATTTTTGCGAAAATTTTCTGAAGAGTTTAATCTCCGCTCTTCCGACAAGGAAAAAGTGAGAAGAATGATAACTTTAAAATTCACATATTATGTATTGGACACTTGAATTAGCCACCAAACTTGAAGACGCTCCATGGCCAGCAACCAAAGACGAACTTATCGACTATGCAATGCGAAGTGGTGCGCCATTGGAAGTGATTGAAAACCTCCAAGAAATTGAAGACGAAGGCGAAACCTATGAATCAATAGAAGACATTTGGGACGACTACCCCACCAACGATGAAGACTTTTTCTTCGACGAAGAAGAGTATTAATCTTCGGAAAGGTAAATAACGTTCTTACTGAATAAGGAATTAACCGAGGAGCATCTGGGCTGTCCAAGATGCTCCTCGGTTTGTTGTGTGAAAGATGGCGATTTGGGGCATGGCTGAGGCGATTCTTCGAGGGGGGGGTATAGAGGTTGTAAAGAAGTCTATAGATATTTATAGATTAACTGGCTAATTAAACAAACTATAATTATCTCCACTAAATTTCCACAGAACCGCTTTTTGGGGGCGTTTTTTGGGGCTGGGTTATCTAAGTTTGAAATGTGTATGGGTGAAAAAGCGAAAAAGCGGCTGTTAAGTGTCTGTTGGATAGGGTGTTGTGAGGATGTAAAAAAGTGCTTGAAAATTTGGAGGTTATCTAAGTTTTATTCTATTTTTGCAGCGTATAACTCTTACGTGTTCAAAAAGCCACAAGAAATGAAAATGAAGTCGAAAATCATATTGCTCGCTTTTGTGATGCTTTTCCCTGTGTTGGGGTGGGCTAACGATTTCTCTGTTTTGGAGAAGAGTATGAAAAAAATAGAACGCTCTACCGATGGTGTTTCATCGGCTCTTGCCGATATGAAGGCAGAGGAGGCTCGGTTGCGTGCGTCGGGCAATTCCGTAAGTGCTGCAATTTATGATGTGCTATTGTGCCAATTGACCTCCGACAGCATATCAGCCCATTACCGCAAACTTGCGTTGAGCGATATCGAGGCATTGGCCAGTGCAAAAGCTAAGCATTACAAGTCGGTGGTGAAGATTTTGCCGATGGGTAAATATTTTGCTGACGACATGCTTAGCGTGATTGGCTTTGAACTGGGCGAATATGATTTGCTTCGCAAATATTATTCTTCAAAAGGCAATAGGAATGCCGTTTTGCTTTGTGAGTTGGAGATGTTGAAACTTAAAAAAGATGGTAGCAATAAAGACAACAAGCTGCATGCTCTTGATTCGTTGGCTTCCGTTTGTTCCGACCGTGATTTGGGATGCGAAATTGCCATTATGCGATATGATTGTCTGCCGCGACAAAATATAAAAGCACGCTATGATTTCCTTACGCAAAATATCACGAAGTTTGCATCCAGCAGTCGTGTGGCTGTGTTGAAAAACTCTCTTGCAGAACTCACTCAGCCAGTGGTGAATGCATATTGCAAAATGGCTTTGCTGTCCACTCAAGACAGCGTGCACATAGAATATGAGTATAAAAATTTGAAAGGTGCAAAACTGAACTTCTATAAGACGAATCTCTCGGCGATTGAAGTAAATGATTATAATAAACTTGATAGAGAAAGGGTAGGAATCAGCGGCTTGATGAAGGCAAAACAAATTGTTGACAAGAAGTCGTATGATGTGCGATTCGATGCACACCCCGATCAACCTTATGCTTGGTTTAATATGACAAATACTTATCCACCTCTTTCGCCAGGCGTATGGGTATATGAATTGGTACCTGATGTGAAATTGAAAAAAGGGAAAGGTGCAAATGCGGATGATGCTGTAATTTATGTGAGCGATTTACGCACAGTGGTGCGGTGTGTGAATGCCGACAGTTTACTCGTTACCGTGGTTAATGCCATTACGGGTCAGCCGGTGAGTGGAGTGAAGATAGGCAGTACCATCGAAGACTGTTTGGGTGTTACAGATTCGGCAGGAGAACTTGTGGTGGATGATGGGGGAGGTTATTTCCCCTACACCGACACGGATAAGGGCTGTCCGCAGTTGGGCTATATTGGGTCCTCTTTTGACTCGCTCGACACAGCAAACTTGCGTGTGGATGTGGTCACCGATCGAGGCTTGTATCGCCCTGGGCAGACTGTGCATGTGGCCGCAGTGGCTCATACGAGGGAGAAATCGGGTAAATTCCAAGTGGTTCCAGGCAAGAAAGTGGTAATTGAGGTGAGAGATGCTCGGTTTCAAAAAGTCGACTCGTTGGTGATGGTGACCGACGACATGGGGGCTGCATCTGCCACATACACTATTCCTGCGAATTGCATATTGGGCCAATGGACGCTTCGTAATTCCTATAGCACGTATTTGAATTTTGATGTTGCCGAATATAAACGACCCACATTTGATGTAAGGATGCTTCCGTGTTCAGCTCCTGTGGTGCTGGGCGATACTGTGAATCTGAAATGTGAAGCCCGCAGTTTTTCTGGCGCGCCAATAGCTTATGCGCAGGTGGTGGCAAAAGTTGATTATGAAGTTGTCGGCACGCTATTTACCGATGCCGATGGGATGTTTACCTATCGCATTCCTACAGCTGCCGGTAGTTGGTCTCGTAGCTGTAATGTTCAATTCTTTGTAACGAGTGCGTCTGGTGAAACGCAACGAGTAGAGAAAACGTTCTGGTTGAGCAACACCGCATTTAAAGTATCGATTGATTGCACATCAAAACCACTCCATTACATTGGCAACACAATTGGCTGGGCAACCTTTGAAAAAAGTGAAGTGAAAGGGTTGAAGTTCGTTGTCAATGCCCAAAATGCGTTCCGAGAGAAGGTGGATGGCGTGGAATATAAGATTTGGAAGAAAGGCGAAGAACAGAATTGCTTCTGCGTGAAATCGGGTGAAGAATTTTATTGGCCATTAGGCAATGATGTGGAGTGTGGCGAGTTTGCCTACAACTATACCGCCGAACACTGCGACACTTCACAAATCATTTTCACGGTATTCGACCCCCTATCCACGAAGCCTTGTGCCGATATGCCTATTTGGCTGAACACTTCTGCTGATGTGTTCAGCGGAAGTGAGCCTGTCACTGTGGCTGTGGGCAGTAGCATGAAAGGTGTGTGTCTGCTCTACAGTGTCAACAATAGGCATCAGATGCTTGAGCATGGGGTGATAGAATTGACCGACACCATCGTTATGAGGGAGTTTGTGTATCGCCCAGAATATGGTGATGGCATTCAAATAACTTATTCGTTCTGGAAAGACAATCGTTTCTACGCCAGCTCTGTCTTTATCGATAATGAAAACACGACGAAACTGGATGCGGAGTGGAGCACTGTGCGCGACGAGCTTGTCCCCGGGAGCGACGAGGAGTGGCGTGTGCGTATCACAAACGAAGATGGCTCGCCTGCGATGGCAAGAATGATTGCCACGATGTATGATGCATCGCTCAACCGCATAGAGCCATTTAAATGGCAAGGCTTGTCCACATATATAACTCATAATATAGAAGTGGTCGCCACCAACGATTTAGAGGATTACAATTCTGTACGCCATGTAAGTGGAGATTATAAGACCTTAGATGTGGCACCTTTGCTCTATAGCAGAATTAGTTGCGAAACCTTTGGTGTGAAAAAGAGAACCCGTATTCTTGTAGTCGACGAAAACCAGGAACCGGTGATAGGTGCATCTGTGCATATTAATGGCGAAGGATACGCTACCGGTTACAAAGGCGAATGTAATGCGATGTTGAAAGTCGGAGATTTGGTCACTGTGAAATATATCGGGTATGAATCTCAAGTTGTTCGCTATATGGGCTATCCATTGGTCGTTCATTTGTCGCCAAGTGAAATGCTGCTTGAGGAGGTTGTTGTAAGTGGACTTGAAGGAAGGGTTGCAGGCGTTGCTGTATCAACAAATTATAGAGCCTTTACCCCAACGTCCTTTGGCACTGCTCCAACAATAATGGTGAGAGGAGCCTCTTCTTTGAGAGGAGCCTGTTCTTTTACCGGAACATCGACCATGGATGATTCCACCCCCTCTTTGGCTGCCATGCCTTTGCGTGAAAACTTTAATGAAACGGCGTTCTTTATGCCGGCTCTCGCCACCGACGCCAATGGTGAGGTGTGCATTCGGTTTAAGGTGCCCGACTGCCTCACCGAGTGGAATTTCAATGCTGTGGCCTACGACAAGAACGTGAGAAATGTGGATGTCATCAAAAAAGTGGTGGCGAAAAAGAACTTTATGGTGCAGCCTAATATGCCTCGTTTTATTCGTGTGGGCGACGAGGCCACTATCACTGCGCGCATTGTCAACACTTGCGAAGCGAATGTTGATGGTATGGCAAGAATCGAGCTGATTGACCCCGAAACAGAACAAGTGGTATTCCGCCAGCAAGTGCCTTTCCATGCAGCAGTCGGAGGCGAGTCGGTAGCTTCGTTCGTCTTCAATGTCAGCGAAGCCATGCCGCAGTTGCTCAAATGTAGAATAGTGGGGCAGGCAGGAAAAACGAGCGATGGTGAAGTGCATTATCTGCCGATACTGCCGGCAAAAGAACTTGTCACGATATCAAAACCATTTCTCCATTCGGGGAGTTGCACCAAGCATATCAGCCTTCAGGACATGATGCCTGTGAAAGATGGGAAGTTTGTTGTGGAATACACAGAAAACCCGTCGTGGCTGATGATTCAGGCACTGAAAACACTGAGCGACCCCTCTGATGAGTGTGCTATATGCCAGGCTATTGCCTTTTATTCGCAAACAATAGTTAATGATTTGCTCAATTCGTCGGACGATATTGCCGAAGTGGTGGCTAAATGGTCGGCAGAAGCCGATTCTTTGAGCCTTGGTAGCAAATTGGAGCAAAATGTGGATGTGAGAAATGTGTTGCTTGAAGAGGCTCCCTGGGCGATCGATGCCAAAAGTGAAGCCGAATCAAAGCGAAGATTGGCGCAGTTCCTCAATTCCGATGTCTTGGACGGAAAGTCGAAAGAATCGTTAAACAAACTGCGTGCACTTCAGAACAGTGATGGCTCGTGGAGTTGGTGGAAAGGAATGAAAGGCGATTACAACACCACACTCACTGTGACCACGCTGCTGGTGCGTCTGTCGGCATTATGTGGCAACCCGTCGGTCGCTGACGATGCGGTGGGCAAAGCAATGAACTATTTGGCAAAGCAAGGTGCGTCGACCGATTATTTGTATCTCTGTGCAATTGGTGATATGCATCCTGCAGATTCGTTGAGGAAAGATGTGAAAAAGCTGGTGAAAAATCTGAAAAAGAGCGATTTCCGACTTAATGATGTGTTTACCAACGCCCAAATAGCGATAATTCTTCATCATAATAAAGAAGAAAAGGCGGCGAGGAATCTGCTGCAAAACATTCTTGACTTGAGTGTGTGTGATGCTGAACATGGTCGCCGCTTCGACTCTTATCTTGCCAACTATTCTTGGCTCGACTATAAAATCCCTACACAGGTGATGGTGATTGAGGCATTGAAACTGGTGATGCCTGAGGAGAAAACCACACTTCAGGAAATGCTGTTCTGGCTGTTGCAAGAAAAGCGAACGCAGAACTGGATTACCTCGATTGCCAGTGCGAATGCCGTTTATGCATTCTTGATGGGTAATGACAGCGAAAAATTACAAACAGCCTTGTCGGTAAGGATGAAGGCCAACGGGAAGGTTGTCGACTTATTGCAAGGCACAGCGGGATTGGGCTATGTGCGTACCGATTTAGAAGGTGGCACAAAGGTGCTCAGCATGGACAAAACCAGCGAGGAAACAAGTTGGGGAGCAGTATATGCGCAGTATTTCCAAAATGCTGCTGAAGTTGCCGACACCGATGGCGATATAATGGTGAATCGCGAAATCATCGCATCTCATAAGGGGGCGTTGAAAGTGGGCGACAAGGTGCGAGTGCGTATAACTATCACGTCGAAACGCGACCTCGACTATGTGCAGATACTCGACAAGCGTCCTGCTTGCCTTGAGCCAGTGAAGCAGGCGAGTGGATATGATTGGCGTGGAGGCTATTATTGCAATAGTCGTGATTGTTCCACTGCTTATTTCATATCGATGTTGCCAAAGGGCACGCGTGTGATTGAGAAGGAATTCTATATCGACCGCGCAGGCACCTACACTTCTGGCACCACTACTGTGCAGTGCGCTTATGCTCCAGAATTCAGTGCCACCGCAAAATCCACCACCATCACCGTGATGCCATAGAGGATGGTGGTGGTTGGAAGAAAAATTGGGGGGATTTGGGGAGATTCTCGGTTTTTATTCCTAACTTTGGTGTGGATATACGGATAATGACTTCAAAAACTGACGACATACATAGCACCATCGGCGGGCGGCACTTGAGAATCGACGCGTCGCACCCTCATATTGCGTATGTGGGGCGTGTGAAGCGTGACGCTTCTGGCGGCGTGCGTTTTAGTCTTCCCGGCGTGCAGATTCATGTGCGCTTTGTGGGGGCGTCGGTGGCGATGGAAGTGGCTCCATATAGCGGCTTCTTTATGGTGGAACTTGATGACCGTGCGCCTTTCAAGGTGAAGAGCGGACGATGCGAAACGGTTGTGGAAATTGCCGATGGATTGCCTTGGGCCGAGCATAGGCTCACTATCACTTACTGCAATGAGGGCGAGTTGGCGCCGCCGGTGTTCTATGGCTTGCTGATTAGCTCGCAGGGTGAGGTGCTTGAGCGTCCGGAATTGCCGTATCGAAGAATTGAGTTTATAGGCGACAGCATCACCTGTGGCTATGGCGACGAGGACTTTAGCGCAGACAAGGCCTATCCGTATCCAGAGGTGTGCAATGCCTACTACTCCTATGCGTCGCAGACGGCCCGCCTGCTTCGTGCGCAGTGCATGTTGGTGGCGCGTTCTGGCATCTGCCTCGCCTACGACCGCCATACGCCAGGCGTGGGGGTGTTTCACGATATGCTCACACTTTATCCCTACGCGCTGTTTGCACCAGAGCACGATAGCGACCAGTGGAACTGCAGCCTCTATCAGCCCGATGTGGTGTGTATCAACCTCGGCACCAACGATGTAGAGCAGCCCTCTTTCGAAGAAGATGCCTTTGCTGCCAGCATGGTCCGTTTCGTGCACGAAATTCGTAACCGCTACGCCCATGCAAAAATCGTGTTGCTCTCAGGACCGATGCTCCATGGCGAGCAGCTGGCAAGTATCAAGCGCGCGCTCGAAACAGTCATGAAAACACTGAAAAACGAAGGCGTAACTTCGGTTTATCGCTACGACATCGCTCCCATGGACGGCACTCTCGGCTATGGCACCCTTGGTCATCCATCCCTCTCCGAACACACCCAGATAGCCCAAGCCCTCGCCACATTCCTCAGCACGCTGCTCCAATGGTAATGCCGTATTTGCAAAAAAAGAATTTTTCCAATAGGGATATTGTCCATATTATCAATAAAAAAAAGCAGCTGAATCTTGCGATTAGCTGCTTATTTTTGTGCCCAAGAAAGGACTCGAACCTTCACGCCTTGCGGCACACGCACCTGAAACGTGCGCGTCTACCATTCCGCCACTTGGGCATTGCGGATGCAAAGTTAGTAATATTTTTTTAATTAGCAACAATGCCTCATGAAAAAGATGCCATTTCGACATTGCCCGTTGGTGGAAGAAATCATATCTTCGCATAGTGCTCTTTGATATTTTGTTAACTGTTTAACGAATAAATACCACTTTCGATATGGACCAAAAAAGTAGCGGTTTTTGGTCCAAAAGCGAACAAAAAAATGGTGTTTCAGGTGTTTCAAGTGTTTCGGGTGATTCGTGCGATTCATATGTTTCGGTGATGTGTTGCCCTCTGATTGCCTACCACTTCACTATCGCCGAATTCTCTCACAATTCCATTTTGTTTTAATGAGGTTATCCAACTTCGTGTCGGGGCATTTGATTTTCTGCGTTTCTTTCGGTAAATTTGCACTTTAGAAACCAAATAAAATTACATATATGAGAAAGTCACTGTTTTTTATCTTTGCCGTTGCGTTGGCGGTGTTGGCTAATGCCGGCGTACGCGAAGACTTTAAGGCCAACTATAAGCAGGCGGCCAACAACTATTACGCTTATCCCGACCAGAATCTTCCAGCACTCACTGCTGCCCCCGCTGGCTATACACCTTTCTATATCGACCATTATGGCCGTCACGGTAGCCGTTGGCTGATTTCGCCCAGCCAGTATCACTTGGCGGTGGAGACACTGGAGAAGGCTGAAGCCGCTGGCAAACTTTCGGCACGTGGCAAGGATGCTTTGCAAATTTTCAAGGAGGTGGAAGCCGCTTCCTATAAGCGCCTTGGCGAATTGAGCGACATCGGTGCCGAGCAGCACCAGCGTATTGCTGCACGCATGTATAAGAATTTTCCAGAGGTGTTTGCCGGCGACGCTGCTATTGATGCGCGTTCCACTATCGTGATTCGTTGCATTCTTTCGATGCAGAACGCTGTGACCACGCTCAAGGGCATCAACCCACAGTTGCGTATCACTACAGATGCGTCGGAGCACGACATGTATTATATGAACTACGACGACCCAGTGGCAAAATTCCTGCGCAAGGATGCGTTTAAGGACGATTCTAAGGCTCTCAAAGATAAATACCTGAATCCTAAGCGATTGCTCAAAACGCTTTTCACCGACTACAAGTGGGCACAGAAGAATATCCCCGATGCACAGGATTTGATGACCAATCTGCTCGACCTTGTGGGCAATATGCAGAGTCA
This sequence comes from Bacteroidales bacterium, assembly GCA_030531495.1. Classification (GTDB taxonomy): domain Bacteria; phylum Bacteroidota; class Bacteroidia; order Bacteroidales; family Muribaculaceae; genus Sodaliphilus. The sequence continues at coordinate 8,435 of JAUNNJ010000048.1, read as the reverse complement.
CCACCAGTTTGAGAATGTGGACTTATATAATCTTTTCAGCGAAGAAGACCGCGTGAATGTATGGGCTTACAACAATGCTCGCTGGTATCTTTGGGCTGGCCATTCGCCTCTCACCAAAAATCGCGTACCTTACATGGAGGCCAACCTTCTGCGCAATTTCATTGCATCGGCAGATAAGGCCATCCTTGCTGGCAAGAATTGTGCCACCCTCCGCTTCGGTCACGAAAGCGTCGTGCTTCCATTTGTGTGTCTGATGGGTCTCAACGGCATGGACTACAGCACCACCGACCTCTTCACGCTTGCCGACCACTGGCAGAGCTACAAGGTGTTCCCGATGGCTGCCAATGTGCAATGGATTTTCTATCGCAAGGCGGGTGAGCCAATCCTCATCAAGTTCTTGCTCAATGAGCACGAAGCATCGCTCCCCGAGGCTGTGAAGCCAGTGAGTGGTCCATACTACAAATGGGACGAAGTGAAGGCTTATTTTGAACAGAAGTTGGCCGATGAGCCATCAATTGAATTGCCAGAAACTGAAGAAAAGAAATAATGAAGCGAATCCTCTTGATATGTGCCGCAGTGGCAATGTGTGCTGGTGTGTGGGCGCAAACTGCGCGCGAAACCATCGCATTGCACCCCAACTTCTGTGCAATCAACCATGTGGCATATCCTTATAGCGAGTCGAATCTGCCGTCACTCACAGCTGCTCCTGCGGGCTACCAGCCTTTTTACATAGCTCACTATGGCCGCCACGGCAGCCGTTGGCAAAGTTCGATGCGCGCCTACGAGGAACCCCTAAAGATGCTTGAGAAGGCGGAAAAAGCAGGGCAACTCACTCCATCAGGCATCCGCTTGCTCTCCATTCTGCGTAAGGCGGCAGTGGATGCCACATTGCGTACGGGCGAGCTGAGCGACATCGGCGCCGAGCAGCACCAGGGTATTGCCCGCCGCATGGGCAACCGCTTCCCCGAGGTGTTTGCCGGCGATGCAGTGGTCGACGCCAAGTCGTCGGTCGTGATTCGTTGCATCCTCTCGATGACCAACGCTGTGACCACGCTGAAAGCAGCATATCCACATCTGCGTATCACCACCGATGCATCAGCCCACGACCAGCACTTCACTGGTGGCGGTCAGGGCGAAGACACTTTGGCTCACCGTATGCGTAGCGCTCTAAATGTGAAATCGCTCCCACTCGGTTGCTCCACCGATCGCTTCATGGCGCAATTGTTTGTGCATCCATCGTGGGCGAAGGAGAATAAAATCGATGCAAAAGACCTGATGAGCCGCGTGTTCACTGTGGCTGGCGCACTTCAAAACCACCATGCCTACGACGATACCGAACTCTTCTCTTATTTCACCTCCGACGAATTGTTCCACCTTTGGCGGGTGCTCAATGCTCGCTGGTATGTTCGTTACGGCAATGCCGAGGAAAACGGCCACCGAGGTCCGTTCACAGCGCGCGAACACTTCAAAGAAATGATTACCACAGCCGATTCCATTGTGCGCTCTGGAAAGCACGGTGCATCGCTCCGCTTCGGTCACGACACCTTGCTACTCCCGTTGGCTTGTCTGCTCGAACTCGGCAACGCCAACTATTGCGGCGACTTGGAAACACTCCACGAGCATTGGCGCAGTTACGAACTGTTTCTTATGGCGGGTAACATACAACTGGTGTTCTATCGCAAGGCGGGCTCCGACGACGTGCTCGTAAAGGCTCTCTTCAACGAACACGAAACCACCCTGCCCGTGCCCACCGACCAGGCACCATATTACCACTGGTCGGACCTCCGCGACTACTATCTGAAGAAAGCCGCCACCCCCATCGACTGGAACTAATCCTCATCAAAAAATGACTAAAGGGGACGTTAAGGAGTGAAGAAGTTAGCGCTCCTGCGTCGCTCGGAAGTTAAGACGATACCAAAATGTCAATACGTGCTTGTGGGAGTTAAGGAGTGAAGAAACTAAATCTTATCTATGCCCGAATGCACATTTTGGATTTTTGTACGTGGCGCGTAGATAGCGAAGTTTTTTGTTTTGCAAGATTTTCTATTTCAAGTTTCAAACGAGAAACACATAAATCACCCAGAACACCCGAAACACCCGAAACACCCATTGTTTTGTTCGCTTTTGGACCAAAAACCACCACTTTTTTGGTCAAAATCGGAAGTTGGAGTACTTTTCCTATTTTTAGGTGAAACAGCTGAATGGGAGTTAAGAAGTTAAGGAGTTATCGCTCCTTCGGAGCTGTGAAGTTAAGACGATAGCAAGATGTCAATACGTAAAAGAACTCTGGTGCGAAGATAGGTATTTCGCGAAGCGGTGGCAATGCCGAAGTGGTTTCTTCGAAATATGCAACGCGTGTTTGGGGGCATAACCGACCCTCTACGAGGCTCATACTTAAGATGGGAGCGCTTTGGCTCCAAGCTGCGCGCACTCTCGTGCGCTTGCATGGAGTTAACCACGACCAGTCGCCTCCGACGACTTTTAGCTGGCAAGGCGTCGTTTTTGGGGGACTGGGGTTGCATGATTTGTCGTCGGCGACGACTTTTGGGTTTGACAAATTTTGATGCGGTTGCCCTGCTTTGCTCCTTGGTTTTGTTTGGGAAAATGATTATTTTTGTGGAAACGAAATCGCTATATGAAAAAAACTGTTATCCTTCTGCTGGCGATGGCGGTGCTGTCGTCGGTTGGCTTTGCCCAAAAGTCGGTACTTACCGGTAGGGTGAAACCGATACCCAACTTGCCATCCCGACAAGCCTCTGCCATCACTGTTGAAAACTGGATGCACCAATGCGACACCACCGACTTTTGGCCACGCGAACGACTCATCGTGGAGCAAGTGCTTGCAGGCAATGTGCCCGACTCGCTTCGCTATCTACACGAAATAGCGTTTGCCACGCCCGTGGTCGACAGTGTGGAGATTCTTCGCACACCTCATAAGATTTGCATTTGGGCAGCTTGCGACTATGTGGCCATTGGCGACAACGCCGACTTTATTCGTATGCCTATGGGGCCATTGGCGGCACAGGAAATAGCCGATTCGCTCGGCTGCATCCTACCCACAGCCTATATGGTCGACCGCATTAATGATGTAGCACAAGGTGCTGTGGATATTTTTCCGTTCCGTCCGGTGGGCGACCGCAATATGCAACCCATGGTGTTTCAAGACAGCAACAATGCCATCAATGCCCTTTTCAAAGCCAAGGGCTACCACTTCGGCCAGTTCGTTTCGGGGCTGAAGAAAGATATCATCCTCACTTGCCGCATCAAGAACGACCCACGCTATAGCCGAAATGTGGCTATCTATGGATGGCACCACCCCGACGGACGCGCGCAGCAACCTATTTTCATTCGTCACGGCAATTTCTATGTCGACTATAGCCACGGCGTACGCCTTGTGAGTCGCACCTGCACCGTCGACGGAAAGCCGATGGACATCCGCACCATTCTCGAGAGTCCCACCCTTTATCACCTGCTCAGCGACGAAGCGCGCCCCATCGTCCCCGCCACCTACGCTGGCGACGAGCCCTGGCTATTCAACGGGAAAATGTAGCGCAAACACCTTCACTTGCACTTCAAATTTTAGAAAAATTTCTTATCGCTAAAAATATGGATGAAATTTGTTTGTATGTGTCACATCTGCTCGATTATTAAAATTTCAAGTTCACAATGTCAAGATATTATAACTTTTTACTATATTTGTAGAATTCAATAAATGTTGAACTCCACACAAATTATCAGGAAAATCGAGCGGCTTCTTTATGGCTAACACCAAAAGTTTCGACATTAGACTCCAAGTCATGGACTACTGCTTGCGAGGGGGGAACAAGTTCTCTCGTAAGGAAATCATGGATAAGTACAATGTCAGGTTGGAGAATGAATCCTATAAGAAAGTGACTTCGAAGGATACATTTTTCAAAGACCTTCTCTATATTGAAAATAACTATAATGTCACGATTGAAAGAGAACGGTCCGGGTTTGACTCTAGAGAAATCCTGTACTATTATGAAGACCCTAAATTTTCAATATACAATGTACCTCTTTCCGAAGAACAGACTGCACAGATTGCTCAGACTCTGATAATGCTCCAGTCGTTTGAAGGTATGCCGAACGCAAAATGGCTGGATGATATCATTGATAATTTCAAGAATAATATTGATGTTGACTCTCTTTCAGAACCGGTTGTGGGATTTTCAGACAACCCGGATCTGCAAGGTAAACAACATTTTACAACTTTACTTCGCGCTATTACACAAAAGCGTTCAATAACAATAACATATAAGAGCTACAAGAAAGGAATGGAGTTCAAGTCTATTGTCCACCCTTATTATCTTAAACAATACAATAATAGGTGGTTTCTTTTTGCTCTCAATGAAAAATATAACAATATTTCAAACTTCGCTTTTGACCGTATTGTCAAAATTGAAAACTGTAGCCACAAATACATTCCTAATGAAAATGTGAACTTCTTTGATTACTTTGACGAAATGGTTGGAGTGTCAAGAAATGTGGACAGCGTTAGCGAAAAGGTTAAGTTCTGGGTTTCGAAAAGTTCCCAGCCATATATCGCAACAAAACCGATAAATGGTTCGCAAAGGCAAATTTCTGAAGATGAAAACGGGGCTGTATTTGAAATTGATATAATCATTAACTATGAACTGAAGCAACTTTTGCTTAGCTTTGGGTGCAATCTTGCTGTCTTGTCACCTGAACATTTGCGCAATGATTTGATAAGTGATTTGCACAATTTGCTGACATTGTACGAATCGTCCGAATCAACCGAACGAAAATCACCTAATTTTGCAGAAAAATAAAAAAATAAAATCAAAAAATAATATACTTATGTTTACAGTCGGTTTTAAAAATTTTAGAAAGTTTGAGAATTTTCCAGCAATGGAGCTCGGTGATATAACAATGTTAGTTGGCCCAAATAATTCTGGAAAATCTACTTTTGTGAAAAGTATTTTAATGCTTGATGACTATTTTAGAAAATCAATAAATGGATTTGATCTTTTTTTTGAGAATGGATTAAAAAAAGAAGTAATCAAAGATTTTTTGGCTAATCAACATTTCAGATTTAATGGAAATTATTTAGCCCATATCGGCACTTTTAAGAGAGCGTTGTACAACAAAGCTTCTGATAACATTATTTCTTTCACACTATATCAAGACTCTGATTATTTTGAAATAGAGGTTGAAGGCGACCCTGAAAATGAAGAGTCTGTTTCTGGAAAAATTAAAACAATAACTATTGCAAATTCTTGCTACGGTTTTATTATGCTTATAAATCTTCAAGAAGATATTGCCACAATAAGTATTTCTAATTCTTTTAAACAAGATGTAAAGCGCATTAAGTCGTTAGACGAAGCTAGTTTTCGTAAATTATCTTCTTTTTGTTCCTCCAAACAACAAGTTTTCCAAAAACACTTTAAATTATCAGAGGTTTTTGATCCGTTCGCAATTTTCAATCGTTTGGGGTACCCTAGTTTTATTGGTATTTTAATCCAATCTTTTGAAGGTCTTTTTTCCGCATTGTTAAGTAAGTATAGCAAAGAAAATTCATCAGAAAAAGAAAAGGCAAATACAATAATTCTAACCAGAGAATTATTTGGCGAAAACAAAGCTAGCATTGAATTCACAAAAGAAGAAGTTGAATTTTTATTTTCATACAAAGTAAATATTCTTGAAAACAAACAATTAGAAAAGATTTATTTGGGTACAAATAGACCACAGTTAAGGCATCGCTTTCAATTTCCTTTCAGCAAATTCCACAATCTAAATGTCGAATATATCTATGCCCATGCTGTCAATCAAACAGTAATATATAGTGCAAAAGATTCCAACGACTACCTTTCAAAAACAATTAATGAATTTGCTCCATATTCAAAGGATCAACAGAAAAGAAAATTCGTTGTAGAGTGGATGAAAAAATTCAATATAGGTATAGGATACGAAATCACATCTGTTGGAGGCGAGGCTCATACTGTAAAAATAATAACAGAAAATGGAGAGAAAATCAATCTTTCAGATAAAGGCATGGGCTCTATCCAAATTATGACTTTGCTATTTCGACTGGCAATTAAATTGAAAAAGGGGAATTTGGATATGATAATTATTGAGGAGCCAGAACAAAACCTTCATCCAAAACTACAAAGCAAATTAGCTGAGTTATTTTACTGCATAAATAAGAAATATCAAGTTCGATTCTTAATTGAAACTCATTCTGAGTACTTGATAAGAAAAACCCAGCTCTTGGTGAAAAGGGGGTTTGAGAAAAATAAAAATTTTACAAATCCTTTCAAAGTATACTACTTCAAAGAAAACCAAAAAAGAAAAACTAAAAAACATACTTCATATTACGAAATGGAGTACAATAAGAATGGTTATTTTAAAAATGATTTTGGCCCAGGATTTCTTGATGAAGCAGAAAACCTAGCATATGAGATTCTTTAACATTTGTGCTTATGATACTTTATATGGATTTTGAAAATTTCTGTTCTTATCTTGAAGTGGTAGACAAAGAAAGTAATCAAGCGTTAAAAGATGGCTGTGAATGGTATTTTACTTTTGGCAAAGACAAATTAAGAAAATTAAAAAAATCAATAAAACACAAATACAGTATTTGGGTAAAAGACTTTTCCAAAAATTCAAAAGACAATGAACCAAAATGGAATGTGCTTCTACCAGACATTGAGAACATTAGCAAAAAGAACAGAAAGGAAAGGTTTGAAATTCTCACTTCACTTTATTTCACAAATTGCGATTCTTTCATTTCTATGGGAAACAACAGCCAAATTCTTGTTGCACCAAAAGGAAAAGAGATGGAAGCAATTCGAAGCCTTCAAATAGAAGAGAAATTTGTTGGCACAAAGGCATACAACACTAGGAAATTTATTAACTGGGATGTGATAAAAAATAATTGCCAAACATGTTCTGATATAATATTTGTTGACTTGTATGCTTTTTCACAAGAAGAAATAGAGTTTGAAAAAAACGCCTATCAGATAATTTTGGATATTTGCACACCTCTTAATAATTCATATGTTAATATAGTATTCTTCACAAGAAGAGAAAACAATTATAATGGAATTCGGTATACAACACCTGTGTCATCTATTATAAGAAATCTAAAACAAAGAATACTCGATTTTAATGGATGTCAGGCAAACATAACTTTTGTGTTAATTAAAAACGAAGAACATGACCGAACAATCTTCACCAATTTCAATTTTTTTGACAGTGGCGATACTTATATGTATTTTCGTCAAAAAGAAGAGTCTTCTGTATCAAAAGGTAGGCTTTTTCATGTAAATTCATATCTGGATAAAGATATTTATTTGCTGACAAAAGAATCTCTCAACGATTTACAGAAACTTGTTGATGAAAAAAACAGATTACTAGGAGGAATTATGGGAGATAAAATTTGTAATTTCCTAGATTTCGGTTAATTGTCCACCCAAGTGGAGAAAGAGGCTTTATGCTAAGAAATATGAATAAACAACAACGTGCTAATAGAAATTGAGCATCAGCCTACAATCTGCGCTATATGATTGACGCTAAGGAGCAAAAGGACTTTTGCTATCTATGGATGGCACCACCCCGACGGACGCCCGCAGCAACCTATTTTCATTCGTCACGGAAATTTCTATGTCGACTATAGCCACGGCGTACGCCTGGTGAGCCGCGTCTGCACCGTCGACGGTAAGCCGATGGACATCCGCACCATTCTCGAGAGTCCCACCCTGTATCGCCTGCTCAGCGACGAAGCACGCCCCATCATCCCCGCCACTTACGCTGGCGACGAGCCTTGGCTATTCACCGGAAAATAGGAATAACAATTCTTTTTTTGAAAAGCTGCTTCAAAATGCTCCACGCACAATATTGTAGGGATGCTCGGCTCAAGCGTCCACTTTACACATAACTGGTTTTCAACATATTAACACCGGACTCTTGAGCCAAGCGTCCCTACAACACATCTCCGTATTTCACATCCCCCATCACTGGCTGGAAGTCAGTACACGCCCCCAAAAATGCCCTCTCAAAAAAATATGGATGAGTATGGATGGATATGGATTTTTATGGATGATGACTACTTGTGTGATTTTATATAAATTTGCATCAGAATAATAGAGTAGTAGAATTATCCCTAAAATCTAATTCCAAAATCACATTAGTTGGCGACTTTTGAAAAAAAGGTTGATGCCCTTGAAAAAAAAGTAGGTGATGTGAGAAAACGATAAAAGGATGTATCCGCTGTGCAGTGGACACATCCTTTCTTATTTGATAATGAAAAGAGGCTGTATCATAATTGATAATCAAGACCCTTTAAGGGCACTCGGCTCAATCGCCAGTATGGATAATTCATTATTAGTCAGCATATTGACTCCTGACTTCGTCGAAAAAAAAGTTAAAATTTTTAAGGTGTTGAAACAGAATAT
>JAUNNJ010000047.1 GCA_030531495.1 Bacteroidales bacterium | reverse complement strand
AAATTGCCAAATTTATTTGGTTTTCAACATAGAAGAACCGTCCCCTTTAGCCATAAATTGGTGTTTTTTTAGAGGATTAGGACTGTGGCGGATTACAGAAAATGGATGGGGTGTGCATCAGACGGCTGAGCACACCCCATCGGCGTTGTTGTTAGTTGGTGATTAGTGCACAAATGCTACGTTGTCGACCCACAAGGTCATGCCAACTGTGCCGGTGTATGCAGTGCCGCAACCGCTTGAAAGCATCACTACCACATGGGTAGGCTTAGTGCCGGCTGCTGCCCATTTTTCTTCCACAACAGGTACCATCTTGCCCTTGGAATTGTGAGCATAGTAACTCTTGTCTTTTGAAATCAAACCCATAAACGATTTGTAACCTGCGTGTTGGCGGATGTCGCCATACCAGATGGGGATGCGGTGCTTGTTCACCCAACCCATAGTGGTCTTGCCAAAGCGCTCGCGACCAGTGCCCACGCGTTCGGCGTGGATGTTGCCTTTAGCATCTTCCCAACGGCGTTGGAGGAGCACAAACACTTCCGCGTTGTCGCGGCCTGTCATGGTCTTTTTGCTGCCGAAACCGCTTGAATAGATGGGTGCACCGGCTGGAGCCACGAGGCGGTAGTCGAATTGAAGGAACTTAGGTGTCTTGGTGTAAGGCACACCCATGTCCATCTTGCTGTATGGGTTCTTGGTGCTGCTCACTGGTTCGAGCATCTTGCCCAAGAAGATTGTGCCCGACACGAGCACGTCCATGTTGATTACGCCCACAGCCTTCACATGTTCGAGGATGGTGCTCAGCTTAGCGCAACGTCCAGCGCCATGCTTGTCGGGGAACACGGCGTTGCTGGTTTTTGTCACGCCCATCACCTTTGCCATCACATTGCTGGTGCCCCACCATGAGCCACCCATGTTGCTATAAGCCTTGTCGCCGTTCACGGTTGTGTTTGGTGCAATTTCATATACTTTTTTTGTTTCGCCACCAATCACGCTCGATTCCTTAATTACGCGGGTGACCCAATTTTCAAAATCGCCAAACTTGATTGGCTCAACACTTTCAGCCTTCATTCCGAAGACCGCTATGGCCATCACGGCCATCACGAGAGTGAACTTTTTCATTGTCTAAAAATTGTTTTCTCTAAGTTGTTATAAGTTTGTTATAGTCGTTGTTTTCTTGTTTTTATTCACCTCGGGCAGCTTTGCTCAGTAGGTGGTGCCCGATTTTGCAGTAGATGCATTTGCGGGCGTCGCAGTATTCCCGCTTGAGTTGAACCAGCGCTTGTGATGTGAGTGCATCGGGGCAGTCGATACCGCAATTCACGAAACGGGTGACGATGGAATTCACTTCTGGGCGCAAGTCTTCCAACAGGCGGATGGCTTTGTCGGTCATCTCGTAATTGTCGGTGAGTTCGCCGTAGGCATATAGTAGTGGAGCCACCGTGTTGATGAGCACGATGTCGATAGAGCGCTGACTCAAAGCTGCCGTGACACGCTCGTTCGGTTTGCCGAAGGTGTAGTGCGTGGTCCAGTAGCCGCTCAATTCCACTTCGAAGAGTTTTCGCATTTCCTTTTCGCTCTCTGCTTCAAGAATGCGGCGCATGAGCCTGAAGCCACCCTCTATGAATTGTGCCAGCATGGCTATGCGACGATAGGGGAAGTTCTGCGGACGTATGCGGAACAGTTTCCACGACTCTGCCTCCATGGGCGAAAGTTGAAACTTGTTGGCAAGGAATGTATATTCGGTGCAAAGTTGGGCATAATAATTGTCCATGCCGGTTTTTTGTGCATCAAGCATGCCTGCCTGTCCGAACAGCAGAGCCTCAATCTGCAATATCGAGTCGCTGTGCTTGCCCAGCAAGCGGAGTGGGGTGCGACGTGCTAAGCGTTCGAAAGCCTCGTTGTTGATGCCGAAGCCGAAATTGCGCGCCAATGTCACATAGCACACGTCTTCCCAGCTGCCATTGAAACTGTTGAGCAGCTGATGAATGCGTTCCACCTTGCCATGAAGCCGTTCGAAAGCAAGACCCTCCACCCATTCAATGATGTTGAGCGATGGTACTTCCCTGATTCTTTCGGCGCAAGGCACCTCATTCACGGCATTCACGAGCGATGCATAATTGGCATTGAACAGTGGTGAAACCTCCAACTCTACCTGCGGAATCAGCTCTCCGTTGGTGCGGCGCACGGGAGCGTCGTCTTTGCCCACCACATGTAGCACCACGCTGTCGTAGGCCTTGTCGGAGTCGTGCCCATGGCGTTTCCAGTCGGAAGCACGGTGGTGAATTTCCACATTCCCCACCCACATGTGGCCATCGATTTCAATCTTCGCATTGAAGAAGTCGGGACCTGCATCGGTGTTGAGCAAACCGGGGTCGATCACCCTCACCTTTTTACCGGTGTTAGTGACCATGTCTTCCGACCGCCAGAGGCGGTGCTTCCACACGTATTGCATTAATTTCTCCATAGAAGATTGCACTATCAAACCACGAAGTTACTCATTTTTTTCCTAATGGCGTGACACTTACACCTTCTTTCGGTGGTTTTAACCATCTTTTTTCACATTTTTCCCCTTTTCGGAATTGGCAAAAGAAAAGTGCAGTATGCATCACGCACACAGCACCCCTACTTCGGAATTATCCGAGTTAGTTCAGTGTTTAACCAAATAATGTTTAACCTAATAATACTTGTGGGAGGCGCACTTTATCGGGGTGTGCCGAGATAGGGAGTCGGTACACACCGTTGCGTTTCCCGCTGATATAGTAGTTTGATGCGATGTCATCGTTGATGATGATGCTTCGCACCATTTTTTTGATGCGTGAGAGATTCTGGTTGATTTTGTCTTTTTCAAGCATGGCATCGACCGATTCCTCCAGATAGTTGCATCCGGGATGCACTTCTTCGTAAATGGTGATGAGCTCGGAGCGGTGTTCGGTCAACTCGCTCAATGTGCATCCTTCGGGGTGTTTCAAAAACCAGATGTAAAGTGTGCGGCTGGCTGCACTCATTTTGAGTTCCATTTCATTGTATTCGGGGAATATGATTTTGCGATTGCGATTCACTACAAGCATTGGCATGGTGTTCACGATATACTTGCCTTGCAGCAGGGTGGCTATCATTTCCGTAGGGTCGGCCTGGTACTTCTGTATGAAGTCCATGATGAGTGCCATGATGAGCTGCAAATCGTGGTCGCGTTGAAATTGTAGATTGTTGGCGTATTCGTCTTCTTCCTTTGCTTCCCTGACAATTTCGAGTTGCGCGTTTTCTTTTTGGGAAGGCATGCGATCGCTCATAGTCTGTTCGGCGTCGGCGTTGTCTTCTTGGAAGAAGGTGGTGTCGTCGGTGTAGTCATCGCTGATAGCGTTGTCTTCAGAAGCGAGCAATTCCGAATCTGCCTCGTGGAACAAAAATTTTGTTAAGCCGCGCTTCCACCATCCCTTCTTTTGCTTTTTCTCGAATTGGGGGCTTGGCTCCGAAAAATAGATATTTTCTTTGATTATTGAGCTGGCAGAGGTGAAGTCGCTGGCGATACCCAACTCTGGGAGGATGAGCGTGAATTTGCTGTCTTCGTTTTCTGCGTCCTCCTCCACCGAGGTGAGGCGATTGAGGAATGTCAGCAAGCCATCGTCGAGTGTCGACAAATCTTGGATGATGCAGGCGAGCACGGAATAGCGGCCGATGTTGCCAGCGTTGAACTTGCGTGCAGCTATCACCATGCCGAGTCGGTTGACCCTTGGCACCTGCACCAGCTCGATGGTGGTTTGTGATAACCATTCGGCGACTTCTGGGTTGCGCACGCGTGAAAGCAGGATGGATTTGTAGGCATCAGCCTTGTGTGCGTCGTTGATAAATACATATAGCTTGCCGTACTCAAGGCGGTTGAGTAAATCGGTGTCTACAAAATTTTCTACGTTCATCATATCCGTTTAGTTGTATTGGGAGAGAAAGAGTTGTTGCATTTATTTGATAAACGCAACAACTGTGCCAAAGTAGCGTGGGAGGTGGTATTATAAAGAGAAAAAGTTTTTCGACGCCCGTTTTTTCTTCTCAATATACCCCTCGTCGTCGTCGCAGTCGCAACTATCGTAAGCGTCACTTAGCTCGTCGCAGAATGATGCCATGCATTCGCTCACTTTGCTAAACATGATGCCTGTGCCCTCTTCTGTTTTGTCGAACGACATGTGATTGTCGATTGCGAGGCTGAAAGCCACAGCTTCCACGTCGTGGTCTGCACCGATGTAGGCAAACATCCATCCATCTTCCTTATAAGCCTCGATAAGCGCCTTGATGGCCTTGCCTGAGAATTCACGAGAAGCGTTTTCGTAGCCGTCGGTAATGATGGTCACAGCTACGCTGGCAGTAGCGTCGCCTTTCACTTGGTTGTGAAGACGGCTGCACACGTTGCCGATGGTGTCGTAGAGTGGCGTCATGCAGCAGGGCTGGTAGTCATTTTGGGTGATGTCTTTCACTTCGTCGATTGGTGTGTTTTCATAGATTACTTTTTGTTCGCATCCGCAGAAAGCCACCAGTGTGACGAGCTGCTTCATATCAGGATGCTTTTTTTGCGAACTTCTAATGCTGCCGAATGTTTCGTTCACGCCATCGATAGCTTGCTTGCGGATACTGCTCATTGAGCCACTCTTGTCAAGGATCACGACATTGTAAAAAGTGTTGTTCATTTTCTTTGTGTTTTAAATGATTTGTAAATATTGATTTGGTTAAGTAAAATTGGTGTCAATTTTTCTGTCACGTTGCAAAGGTATACACAAAATTCAAGGATGTGGATTTTCTGCAACGTTGCAATTTTTTTGAAGCAAAACCGACGGCTTTGCACACCTTTCCACCAAAAATGCTTAACTTTGCACACTGTACATTAAATAATAACAGAAATACACTAAAAAATGCAATCAACTCGACTTGAAAAAATAGCTCGTTTGCTCCAAAAGGAATTGAGCGAAATCTTCCGACTCGAAACCGCAAAGATGGGTGGTGTGCTCGTGAGCGTGAGCACTGTGCGTGTGTCGCCCGACCTGAGTATCGCCCGTGCCTACCTGAGTGTGTTCCCCAGCGAGCGCGCACAGGAAATCATGGGCAATATCAATGCCAATGAAAAAGGCATTCGCTACAACCTGGCACAACGCGTGCGCTACCAGTTGCGCAAAACTCCTGAACTCCACTTCCATCTCGATGATTCGCTCGACTACATTCAGCATATCGACGAATTGCTGGCGAGCGATGGCGTGAAGACCGACAAGACAGAAGAATAATCATTCTATTAGCATGCCGTGAACCTGTCGTTGAACATAGCGCTCCGCTATCTGCGTGCCAAGAAAGGGCACACAGCAGTGAACATTATCTCTATCATTTCGGTGCTGGGGGTGGTGGTGACTACTGCTGCGCTGATTTGCGTGTTGAGCGTGTTCAATGGCTTCCACGACTTGATTAAGGACAAACTGTCGAATGTCGACCCCGATATCGCCATCACGGCTACTATGGGCAAGACCATCAACGATGCCGACAGTGTGATGAAGGTGGCTTCTTCCATTCCGGGCGTGGCCAAGGTGATGCCAGTGGTGGAAGACAATGCACTTGCCATCTTTGCAGATTTCAGTATGCCGCTCAAGCTAAAAGGTGTGCCGAAAAACTACAGTGAACTGACGGGTATCGACAGTGTGGTGGTGGAAGGCGATTTCTTGCTTGACGATGGTGTGTCGCGCTATGCCGTGCTGGGAGTGGGACCTGCTGTGAATCTGAATGCGCGTCCGGGCTCGCTGCGTATGCTGCAATTGTATGCACCACAGCGCCGCGGACAGGTGGATATCAACGACCCGATGAATGCTTTCACCGAAGATTCGGTGTTTGTGTCGGGTGTGTTTATGGTGCAGCAGAAAAACTACGACAACGATATGGTGTTTGTGCCTATCGATTTGGCACGTGAATTGTTCGACTATACCACCGAAGCCACACAAGTGGAAGTGAAATTGGCACCAGGCACATCGGAATCGGATGTGATGGGTCAGCTTGAGGCGCAATTAGGCGCATCCTACACGGTGAAAAACCGTATCATGCAACAAGATGCGTCGTTTCGCTTGGTGAATATGGAGAAGTGGATTACCTTCCTTCTGCTTGCCTTCATTATGGTGATTGCCACTTTCAATGTGATAAGCACCCTTTCGCTGCTGATTATCGAGAAAGACGAGAGCATTCGCACATTCCGGAGTCTGGGTGCCACCGACAAGCAAATCACCCGCATCTTTGTGACTGAAGGTTGGCTTATCGCCCTTGTGGGTGCCGTGATTGGTGTGGTGGTGGGATTGGTGCTCTGCCTGTGCCAGCAGCAGTTCGGGTGGCTTAAACTCTCTGCCAATGCCGACGCTGTGATAGTGCAATCTTATCCCGTGTCGGTGGTTTGGACCGATGTGATGGTGGTGTTTATGCTTGTAGCCGCCGTGGGGTTGGTTACCTCTTTTGTCACATCGCTGATGATGCGGCACCGCTTGAACAAATAGAAGTCAGAAATCATATCTTGCTTAGAAAATGAATATCCGTCACGACATCGGCAATGCATGGGGCGCAATCAAGCGTTTTGCTCGCCGTATGTTTGTGACCAAGCGCCTTTTTGTGCTGATGGCAATGGGCGTGTGCTCGCTTGTGGGCATTGTTGTGCTCTACTATAGCGACTCGCGATTGGCCGTGGGGCCGTGGCACACTTATGCTGGGGGGATGTTTAGCGTGAACGAGCCTCGCGAAGAGCATTTTGAGGAATTTAATCTTTCTGGCGATTTCCGACGCCAATTGGAAGAGCGTGGTGGCGGACCGCTGATTGCTGCTTTTCAGAAGTCGGTGCTCTCCGACCGCGATGAAGTGACCGACATTCTCCACATCAATGTGTATGATTTGCAGAAGCATTACGGGCATCTTTTCAGCACAGAGGGAAAAGTGGCTCGCACCTATCTGTCAAGGGAAAATCCCTATTTCACCGACTACGATATCCAACCGGCACCCAAGGTGAATGGGCATCCGGCCATGCTTTATAAATCGCGCTACCGGGACGAGGGCGGTTACTATGCCCGCGGTATGGTGGTGTGCGCGCATCATCGTGCCTATTTCTATGAATCGTATTCCAACTATAGCCCATTTCGCGATTGGCAAAATGATGCTAAGACCTATTATTTCAATGATGCTGGCAGCAAGACGATGAACTTCACCATCGACGACATGGACGCGATAGAAAACCATTTCTTCCTTTGGTCGCTCGTGCTGTTTGCGGCGTATGTGATAGCCGGTGGCTTGGCTTTCAGAATGATTACTCGTGGCATCATTCACCACGGACCAGTGTATCCTATTATCGATGAAGAGGCACATAAGCGTTGGCAGTGGTTGTCGAGCCTCACCATTGTGTTTATGCTCGTGATGGTGGTGATGATGGTGGCATTCTGGCAATACAAAGGCACCACGCCTCTGCAAACCGCTGCATTTGTGGCAATGGGTTTGCTGATTTATTCGTTCAACTTGCCCACCAGTATCCACCTTTACAAGAAAGCGCGCGGCCGCCTACCCGTGAAGCATTAAGATGGATATAGCGATTTTTGGCCGATAAATGGCCGATAAATCCAAAAAATGGCCGATAAATGGTGGAAATTCAAAGAAAATGGCCGATAAATCAGTAAAAATGCGGATTTGTCGGCCATTTTTTATAATTTATCGGCCAAAATTTTAAATCTCATAAAAAGAAATTTGTATTTTTGCATCATGCATTGGATAGGAATAAAAAACAATGCAAAGAAGATTATAGGTTATGAATGCAGAAATAAAGAACAAATTGCAGCATCAACTCCGCAGATATCAAGAATTGGGAGTTTCCGAGCAGATAGATTATGAAAAGTTCTATCTGTACTCAATTATCACCCATAGCACCGCTATTGAAGGGTCTACGGTCACGGAGGTGGAGGCTCAACTGCTCTTTGATGAAGGCGTCACTTCAAACAAGCGCACTATTAACGAGCAGTTGATGAATCTTGATTTGAAGGCGGCCTATGATTATGGAAAGAAATGGATTAAAGGGCATGAGCCGATTACGGTAGATTGGCTTATTACTCTTGCTTCAAAAGTGATGGCACACACGGGCAATGAATATCGTTCGTTGGGAGGTGATTTTTCAGCGGCTAAGGGCGAATTGCGTAAATTGAATGTCACAGCAGGAGTTGGCGGGCGCTCGTATATGTCATACCAGAAAGTGCCTTCTCGGTTAGCTTTATTTTGTGAAGAATTGAACCGCCGTCGTTCGGCAGTCGATTCTACGGATGTGTGCTCTGTTTATGAACTTAGCTTTTGGGCCCATTTTGAACTTGTAACCATCCACCCATGGGCTGATGGCAATGGACGCACTTGCCGATTACTTATGAATCTCCTTCAAATGGAGTTTGGTATGCTTCCGTCAAAAGTGCTGAGGGAGGAAAAGGCTGAATATATTCAATCGCTGATAGATGCGCGCGAACAGGAAGATGTTCAGTTGTTTATCAATAGCATGGCTGCGTTTCATTGTGCTCATCTTCAACACGACATTGCACAGTTTGTTGAGTCGGCGATGCATCATAGCCTAACCGACAAGCTCAGTCTCGCGAAAGAGTTGGCTGATGTGTGCTCAGTTAAGCATGCTATTGCGGAAAAGATGGCCGATATTTTTGCTTTTATTGTTGGTGGTGATGAAGTGACAACGGAAATGATTGTTTCGCAATGCGGATTCTCTCCCACCACTACAAAGCGCTATTTGCGTCAGCTTGTGGAATTTGGCTACATAGAATCGCGTGGCGCTAATAAAAACAGGACCTATAGGGCTCTGGAGAAATAATAACTGACACTACTTAAAAATTAATAGATATGAAAAAGATTGTATTTAGCCTTTTGGCTGGTTTCGCTACTATGTCGGCATCGGCATGCTTCGCTGTGATTGCCGGCAAGAACGCTACAAAGGATGGTTCTGTGATGTTTGCTCACGATGAGGACGACTCGGGCGAGCAGATGCTCAATGTGTATCAGGTGCCCCGTGGAGCAGTGGGCGACAATGTGAAATACACATGGTTTGAATTTCCGGGTATGAAAGTAGCTGATGCTTTCATCAACGAATATGGCGTGGCTTGTGCATCCGATGGCTGTCAATCGCGAGAAGATGTGGAAGACTACACCGATGGCGGTGTGGTGTATGAAGTGCGCACACTCATTGCCCAAAAGGCGCATTCTGCGCGTGAGGCTGTGAAATTGGTGGGCGACCTCGTGACTGCTCGCGGCTATGCCGACAGCGGGCGAACGTATCTGGTGGCCGACAGCAAGGAGGGCTGGATGATTTCGCTGGTGCGTGGTCGCCGTTGGGTGGCTTACCGCATCCCCGACGACAAGGTGATGGCACTGCCCAACAACTACATCATCGACCGCGTGGACTTGAGCGACACAGAGAACTTTGCCGGCAGTCCCGACTTGGCTGAATATGCCCAAAAGCGAGGGTGGTGGAATCCTGCTGAAGGCCCATTCTCGTTCCGTAGGGCTTATGCAAGTCCGAAACAATATGATAGCCCTCGCAACTATATGCGTCAAATCCATGCGCTTGAGATTCTCTCTGGGCTCACTTTTGAAGAAGACCCCAACAAATTGCCAATCTGCGTGACTCCTAAGCGCAAGGTCGACAAGGAACTGCTGATGGAGGTGCTCGCTTGTCATTTCGGAACTCCCGACCAACCGGGGATGCATCCTGGCGGCATCTGTACTTCGGTCGACATTGTGGCCGCAATCTTCCAATTGCGTAGCGATGTGCCTGTGGAGATTGGCGCAATGGGGTGGGTGGCTGCAGGTCATCCTTGCATTGAAGCGTTTTTGCCTTGGTATTCTGGCATGACAAAGTCGCCAGAGGGCTTTTGCCGCTATGCAACAGCGAAGGAAGCCGTCGACAAGCATTTCACCGATGCAAAGGACAAGCAGGTGAACTACCCTGATGCCAATGCGTGGGTTTTTACAGAGCGATGGAAAAAGGCGAATACCACCAACTATGCCAATGTGGTCGGCGACATCGCTGCAAGAAACAAGAAATTCCAGAAGAAATGGTTTGCAGAGCAGGTGAAGTTTGAGGCTTCGCTCAAGAAATACTATGACCCTAAAACCGGCCGCGTAACCAACCGCGCCGCTTTGGAAAAAGCTCTCAACGATTTTACCGCCAAGGCTTACCGCGAATACTTTAAGATGCTGGCAAAAGAAAAACTCTGACCGCTACCGCGCTTTTTCCTGAGACTGTGATGTGGCGTTTGGCGCATTTTTGATGTGGCATTTGGCGGTGATGTTGTGGGCTGTGGTATGTTGTGGGGCGTGTTGCGCATTATTTTGGCGACTGAAAAATTGAAAGAATAATCGGATAAATCCCCACTCCTTTCTTTCGGCGGCATATAGCAAGCCCGCGACACCAATTACCAGTGTCGCGGGCTTGTGATTTTTATGAATATTCTGGGGCTAATTGTTGATGGCTTCGAATCTGTCTTTGTCCCATTTGAGGCGGAACACCACTTTTGCTGGGTTTACGCTCGACACGGTGATCAGGCCGTCTTTGAGCACTGCTTTCATCTTGCCTTTTTTCACTTCTCCAAGTGTTTCTTCAAATGAGAAATATCCGTTGATTTCGCTGCATGGGAATGCCACGACCATCGACATTTGGTTGAAACCGTCATTCTTGCTGCAGGCAGCAATCACGATTTCGTCGTGGCCGTCTTTGTTGAAGTCGTAGTAGCCGAGGATGTAGTCGTTGTAGAGAAACAGGCTGTCGGCATCGCCCTTGAAGCCATCGGCGCCAAGTTGGGCTGCAGTGCCAAGGGTTGTTACGGAGTTGTTGTTGTCATTTGGCTTGCTCATCTCGAGGGTGACACCGCCAAAAAAGTCGTCGTAATAAACTTTTGTTTTGTTGTAGGTGCCTGTGCCGTCGTGAAAGTCGATGGTCACACCTTCTTCGTTCATCAAATCTCTGATGTTAAGCACCATTGGGTTTTTCAAACCTTGCAAAAACAGGTCGGATTGCGCATTGGCAGGGGTTGCAAATCCTGCGAGGATGGCAACCATAAGGCTTAACGAAAGAATCGTTTTCTTCATTTTGTTGTATGTGTTGATTAATCGTAGACGTTTTCAAAACTTGTAGCGTTCCATTTGAGGCGGAACACCACTTTTGCAGGGCTTACGCTCGACACTGTAATCAGGCCGTCTTTGAGCACAGCTTTCATCATGCCTTTTTCCACTTCGCCAAGTGTTTCTTCAAAGGCGAAATTGCCGTTTACCTCTTCGTAAGTGAATGCTACGAGCATTGCCATTTGGTTGACTCCTGCATTTTTGCTGCAAGCGGCGAGCACCACTTCGTCGTGGCCGTCTTTGTTGAAGTCGTAGTAGCCGAGGATGTAGTCGTTGTAAAGGAACAGGCTGTCGGCTTCGCCCTTGAAGCCATCGGCTCCGATGGTCATTGAAGAACTAAGGCATGCGACGTCGCTGGCATTGTCTGCTTTTTTGTGGAACGAGAGGGTTACGCCGCCAAAGAAATCGTCAAAGTAAACTTTGGCTTTGTCGTATTTGCCATCGCAGGTGTAGTCGATTGCTACGCCTTCATCGTTCATCAAATCTCTGATATTGAGCACCGTTGGGTTTTTCAAACCTTGTAGAAACAGGTCGGATTGCGCATTGGCTGGGGTTGCAAATCCTGCGAGGATGGCAACCATAAGGCTTAACGAAAGAATTGTTTTCTTCATTTCTTTTGAATTTTTTGGTTGTTAATATTCTATTCTGTTTTTTGCTTGTTATTTATTTCTTTTTTTTCATCACCTCGTCGTAGTCCACATGGTCGTAGAGGAGGCGGGTGCGGGTGGTGAATCGTGGTGATATCACATCGCGCTCCGGTCTATAGTATGACGTTTTGATGCGCCCAAGGTTTAAAAGCGTTTGCCCCACATTGTCGGTCATGAACTTTCGGTTAACCGAAGTCGCGATATTTTTTACAATTTCGGGGTGCAGCTGCTTGTAGAGGTCGGAGCACCAGATGATGAAAGGCACTTCGTTTTGGTGACGGAGCATGTCGGGCGATGGCGTGTACGACACGTGGCGGCCACGCTCGTCGCGGTAGTCGTAGATTTCTTCGCCATGGTCGCTGAAATACACCACCACAGCATTCTTGTCGCGGTAGAGGTCGAAGATATGTCCCATCACCGCATCGTTGTAGAGGGTGGCGTTGTCGTAGGTTGCAATTGCCCATTTCTTGTCTTTGTTGAGCCACTTTTCGCTACGCTTGATGTCGGTAGAGTGGTATTTCTCGTAGACGCTTTTTCTTGGATATCGGCGGCTGAACGACACGTGCTGGCCCATCAAGTGCAGCACCACCAGGTTGTGCTTCTTGGTGAACTTTACCTTGCTGTGGAAATCGTCCACCAGCTGCATGTCGTAGGTGAAAGTGGTGTCGTTGCACGCGGTGTACGACAGGCGTTCAATGTCGGAATTGTAGATGAAGGCGTTCACCGTGATGGTGTAGAGGCGCTTGGTCATGTAGGTGCGTTGCATATCCCACATCCACACATCGTAGCCACTGCGCTTGAAGATGGTGGTGAAATTAGGATGGTCGAACCAGTTTTCGCCATCACCCACACTATTGATACTGAACGTGTTTTTCTCCACCACGGAAGTTACATTTTCTTGTGCCACCACATCAGTGAACACGAAAAGGTTGCCCTTGTCGCGTTCGCGTTCCATGCATGGCGTGGTGAGGGAGGGGTAGCCGTAGAGGCTGGCGTGGTGCTTATTGTAGCTCTCGCCGAGCACATATATCACAGTGAGCGAATCCTGTTCTTCCACCTTTGGCGTTGTCTTATACACCTCTTTTGCCTGCTCGATGGCGAAGTCCACATCATTGTCAAAAGCGCGGAGCGAATTGATGGCATGTAAACTTTGGGTCACCGGGTCGAGCGAATCGTAGGGGAAATAGTGGCGCCAAGTGTAGATTTGAGCCGAGTTACGACAGCAGAGTAGCCACCCGTGGCATACCAGCATCAGCACGATGCCGATGGTGGCGCAAACGCCCGTAAACCAGGTGCAGAAGCGCATATTGAGTTTGCGGCGCAAAAAGCGTTCAATGGCGCGGCGCTTCCATTCGCACACAGCGATAATCACCAGCACCACAAAGTCGATGAGATAGCTCAACTGGCTTGCGTTCGAGAGCATATAGGTGTCGACAAACTCCGAACTCTCCTTCGGATTCGTCTCCACCAGCACCGTCAGCGTCTGCTGCGAGATGCACATCTCAAAGTTGAGCACCAAAAAGAGCGTGATGCCCATCAGCACCCAGAAAAACAGATATAAGAGAGCCTTAACGGTGATTTTTGCCTTGCAACTTTTAGCGAGATGGATGAACCAAGTGGCAATGTAGACCACGGCAAATTCGATGGAGAGCCCCTGCAAGAAACGCAGCGTTTGACCCACGCGGTCATCCAGAATGTAGCACATCCACTGGATAGGCTGCTGGATGCACATCAGAAACACCAGCACAAAGAACACCGGCTGTTCCATCACCGGTGCAGCCACCGTCCTCACAAATGGATATATTTTCTTAAAAAACTGCTTCATCATTCCGTTCAACACTTCTGGCCCCAAGAGTCCGCGCCGTCACATACGCCCGCATCCGCACCAAAAATGCCCCCACAAAATTACAAAAAACTCCCCACAAATCAGAACAGAAACACTCATAAATTGGACCGATAAAAAAAGCTGCTGCATAAAGAAAACTTTATGTAACAGCCACAAGGTTGCTTTCCTATGGGGACTATCGCGTAGTGAACTCGCACTTACACCATGGGCAATTTTTGTTCTGCTTAATGATTTTGTAGGGCTGGTTTCCCATAAAGTGTTTACATTTCGGGTTTGGACACACATACTTCAATTGGAAGTGCTCTGTAGCTTCCTCTTTCTGTTGGATACTGTTGTCGTTAAAACTCCGTATAAAACTAAATATCATTAATAAGAGCCCGAAGACAGTGAGTGCTGTGGTGACAATGAATATTGTTTCCGGCCATTCCATTGTTTTTGCCAATGTGGCGATGGCACCACTACCAATGGTGAAAATTGGTGACGCACTTCTTAACAGATTGTTATTTCGTTGTGTTTGTTGAATTTGAATCAGTGAATCGTGGTATGTTTCCCAAATAGTTTCCAACTGTGAAATGTCAAATCCATCTTCACTTTTTTTCTCAGAGGTGGCGTTTGGAATCAAATCAGATACTTTGACAAATGTGTTGGCCCCCAATTGTATTGTCGTGTCGGGGGTGACAGTGGTTTTGAGTATTTGGACCCCATTGACAAAGGTGCCGTTTCTACCGAGATTTTCCAACGTGTAGGTTCCGTTGCCATTGTCAGTTAATTTGCAGTGTTCACGACTTACTGAAGGGTCGTTGATTTCTATTTTCTGATTAGCCTTTTGGCCTCTGCCGACGATGAAAGTTTTCATTATTGTTTGTTAGTGTACAGTTCTTTGAGTTTTTTTAAAGCGTTTTTTGCCACAGGAATCCTTGCTACTTTTGTACAGGAAAGGTCTCCAAGTATTAATTCCTGCTTAAGTGTCCGAATGTGCAAGATGTATCGTAGGTTGACTATTAAACTGCGTCCGATTCTTACAAAAGGAGTGATGCGCCCTTTGAGTTTGTTGTTGTTCAGAAGTTGCTCAATTTGGCTCATGCTTGAGGGCAGGTTGACATGATACCCGTTGACAAAATATACTTCTGTGTAGTTTTTGTCAGCTTGGAAATACAATACTTTACGCAACTCCACCCGCAACAGTTCGTCGCGGGTGTTGAAGAGTAAAACTGATATGTCGTTTTTTTCACTGATCATATCTCTTGTTGATTATTTGGCTCAGACAGCTTAGGTGATTCATTTTCTTTCAAAAGTTTTTTCACCTTTTCTTTGGGGTCGGTAGGTTGAGTGTTTTCTTTCCCATTCTCTTCGGGATTTTGAGGAGGAGTAACTTGTGGTGCTCCTGCTTTACCATGTTGCTGGAAGGTGGCTCCTTTATTAGGTGCTGTGATTCCGGCTTTGGGATTTGTCGCTCTCTGTGTGGCTTGTTCTCTTGCTGCAACTTGTTTTGCATTTTGTTTATCACCGTCTCTTTTGAGTGCATCACCCCCACTTTTACGATCTTCAGAAATTTTGGGTGTCAGTGTTTGTGTAGGTGCGGCGGCTTGTTCCACATCTTTTTTGCCTCCAAATAACAGGAATGCAGTGATGCCTACTGCAATAGCCAACACAACAAGGAAAAAGGCTTGCTGCAGTGTTTTGCGCTTTGCTTCTTTCGGAACTTTTGCTTCCTCCTTATATGTGATAGCCTGTGGCTGGATGGTTGCTACTGGCTCGTTATCGATAGTGTCTGCAATCACACTTTCTTCCGTCGGCACAATCGTTGTTGCCTCGCCTACAACGTTCTTGATAGGGATGAGCCAACAAGTGTGATTGTCGTATGTGCCTTCTGCGCAAACCTCTTTGATTTTTAAAATTTTGCCTTTGTCGGATAGTGTTTCGTTGCAGATGATACTTCCAAGAATGTCGTTTGATACTCTTTCCAGCACACCGTCGCTGCACAGGAAAAAGTAGTCGCCGTTCTCAATGTCGGTAATGTTGTGAATGTCGGCTTTGTGTCGACGTTCAAGATGTGGTTGAATGGCTCGGGTGATTACATTCTTTTGTGGAAAATTTTTAGCTTCTTCCTCTGTGATTTCCCCAGAATTCAGAAGTTCGTTCACCAATGAGTGATCGGCCGTCTGAAAGATGATGCCAGTGCCCTTCGATGCCAATGAAGGGCGGACATGGTAGATTCGACTGTCGCCAATGTGCGCTACGAGCACACCGCCCTTATGGAGAACGATGCACGTCATTGTTGTGCCCATTTTGTTTTCGGCACCGGTGTCTTTTTTGTCGATTTCATCGTAGGTGTAGCTGAGAGCTTTTTCGAAATCCTCCTTGGTAAAGACGCCGTCTTCTGGCATATTATTGGTGATATATGTGCCTAATGCATTGGCTGCAGTGCTGCTTGCCACTTCTCCGAAATCGTGTCCACCGATGCCATCACACATGATAAAGACACGATTTCTGTCTGTTGCCATGTTTGGGTCGGGCCAAAGATAGTCTTCCTGGTTGTCTTTTCTGCCGATTTCTGAAAAAGACAGAGGGCTTTGAATTGAAATGTTCATAATACGATTGTTGATTCTGTTGAGGTTTTTTCAAGCACAACTTCCGTGTTTCCAAGAGTGATAATGTCGCCAAACTTAAGTATGATCTTATCACCTCTTTTGATTTCTGCACCGTTGAGCTTAATGATATTTGTGGAGCCAATTTCCTCCAATTGATGTTGGATTCCGCCATAGGAGTTGACAACAATGATTTTTACATGTTGTCGGCTCATGTATTCATCTTTGTAACGGCTGTTTCCTATTTTGAAATCGGCGGAACTTGTTTCGGCCAAACGACCAAGCACTTGGCTTCCAATCTTGAGGCTGAAAACTTGCCCAGTTTGGCGCACTCTTATTTGCCCCATGTCGCTGTTTTTAGGCGCATTGTTGCTTTCCACTATTTGGGTGTCGCTCTCATTGTGGCCCTGTGCCTTTGAGTTGAGGTCTCCTGCATGAAAGATGCTTACCTTCGCAGAAAAGCGACAGATAGGGCAAGTGAGCATCTTTGCATATATTCCAGGCACATCTTTCACCGAGATGTGAGATTTGCAATTAGGGCAAGTCAGTCTGATAATATTCATTTCAAATACAAAGTTTAAATGTCGTAAACCACATCGTCTCCGCCATCGATAATGTCGTTGGCAGGCTCGTCCATTGTGTTGATGTAGTAGTCTTCCATTGCAGCATCGGGTGCTTCAGCATATTGTGGCTCATTTACCACGTTGATGTATTCCGCTTCATCTGTGGTGTCAACAACTTCTGCTTCATCTGTGGTGGTATAGTAGTCGCTGTGTTTTGCCACTTCAGGATTTTGAGCCAAATAAGTGCGAGCCACCTTCTCTGTAGAAATGTTCATGTCGCTGATGTCGCTGATCTCGTCGTCGGAGATTTGTCCATCATGATTGATGTCCTGCACGAGAATGTCCATTTTGCCATCTGCCTCAATGTCGACAATAAGTGCCTGGTCGCCATTGGTGTTTTCAATGCCGGCAATAACGGCTTCGCCACCTTGGCCATTGTCAACCACTTTCACGCCAACAATTTGGATGTCATCATCATTGATGCCTGAACCCTTTCCATGTGTATTCTGCACAGACTCTTCAGTTTGTTTTGGCTCTTCGTTTTGGGTGGCAACTTCTTCTGCTTTTATTTCTTGTTTAGCTTCCTGTGCTGCTTCTTGTGGCTGTGGGTCGTGCGAGGTGCTGTTGGCATTTTCTTCAGCAGCGTCAACAGGGGCTTCTTCTGTAAGATGGTTATACAGTTGTTCTCCACCGAGTGCAGCGCCAGTGCCAATGGCAGCGCCTACTACAGCGGCAACGCCGCGCTTGGCATTGCTGTTATGTGTTGTTGTGCTTTTTTCTTCCTCCGCTTTTTGTTGAGGTACGAATGGTGGAGGAGTTGGAATTGTCTCTTGGTTTAAAACCTTTGTTTCTTCGTTATTCATAATGCGTTACTTTTTTGTTTTGTTAATGATTACGGTGCAAATTTACACCAACCACACCGCTGTTGTCAAGCCTTTCTGCCCCATAAAGGACGAGCCGTTAGGATTAAAGGACGAACTTCAATAAAATATTTTTAGGAATTCAAGAATTATATATTCTGTTCGAAATGTTTATTATGCGGGAATGGCTCCATGTTGTAAACTTAGCGGGCAAGCCGGAGGCCAAGGCTGCTGTTGCGGATCGACGGGTAGTTGCTGAACCGAAACGACACACGGCAGCCCCTGGCGTCGTCGTACCAGCTACCACCACGAAACACGCGGTACGACCCACTATTAGGACCTTTAGGATTAGTCTGCGAGGCGCTGCTGTAGTCGCCATACCTGTCGCTGCACCATTCCCTCACGTTGCCAGTCATATCATAGATGCCCAATTCATTGGGAGCCTTGGTGCCAACGGGGTGGGTTTTGCTTCCACTGTTGCCATCATACCATGCAACATCACCAACAGTGTTGCTGCCACTGTATTTATAGCCGCGGCTCTTGCTCCCGCCTCTGGCAGCATACTCCCATTCCGCTTCAGTGGGCAGGCGGAAGGTCTCGCCGGTCAGGGCGTTGAGCTTGCGGATAAACTCCTGGCAGTCGTCCCAGGAAACAAACCCTACAGGCAAG
Organism: Bacteroidales bacterium; assembly: GCA_030531495.1. GTDB lineage: Bacteria > Bacteroidota > Bacteroidia > Bacteroidales > Muribaculaceae > Sodaliphilus. The sequence continues at coordinate 1,405 of JAUNNJ010000047.1, read as the reverse complement.
TTATCGCCCGTGTTAAATGAAGCTTTGCTGCCCATCACTGCCTTCCACAGCGCCTGGGTCACTTCGGTCTTCCCGATGGAGTAGCTGCTCAAGGTCACCTGGAGAGTGGGCTTCTCCTCGTCATCATACGCATCGCTGCCCTGCTCCGAGGTGGCGCCCATGCGGAAAGTGCCGCCTCGCACTTCTACCATCTGAAATGCCACGCCATTGGCATAGTATGTCTTGACTTCGGGTGTGTAGTTTGAAGTTCCCAAAGTCGGTGCGTTCGAAACTCCGCCACTTTTCGGTTTCTGTTTCGAAGCTGTGCTTTGCTTCTGTGAAGCAGCAGGCTTCGGTTTGCTTGCCGATGTGGTGCTTTGTTTCGGTTTTGTGGTCGCAGCAGTTGTGCTTTGTTTTGGTTTGCGTTTTGACGCGTCGGTTTGCGCATTCGTAGCCAAAAAGGCAACAAAAAACGCAAAAATAAGAATAAATAATGTTCGTTTCATATCGTAATGAATTTATTTCTCATGACAGATAATTAAACCATAGTGTCCAACATCAAACCCTTTGTTGAATTTGTATGCTTTGACTTCAATTTTGTAATCTGAAGAAGTTACCGGTTTTATAGAAACAATGGCCATATCCTTATTCTCTGTGTCTTTTACTGTCATAACCCACTTGTCTCCATTCCAGCGATACACTGTAACGTCGATATCTTTGAAACGGAAATCACCATATGCAATAATTTGATAAGTATATCCCTTTTGAAGACTTCTAAATACAGTCTTTGTGTCTGCTAAAATGTCCATCTCGGCATGGACGACCTCTTGATTGACTTCGTCCTCTATATATGAGATGAGGGACTTCGTTTTTTCTAAAATTGGGGCCATCGTTGTGCCATCGTTTCTCGCTGTTAGGTTAATTGACAATGATAAAAAAAATAAAAACAAAATCGCTTTAAATGTTGTCATAATCAAGGTTTTATATTTAATGATGGTAAATTGGTTAATTGAAATATAGAATTGTTTAATTTAACTTTAAACAAGGCATCGTTCCGCGCCATATTAATCACAAGAGCTATGGAACTTTAAAATGTGTCACATCCAATAACTAAAATGACCATCTTTGTCTGCAAAAAAGTATGATCCTCTGCTCGTGAATTTTATGCGATATACATTGTATTTAGAATCACGAAGTGCATCTTTGAGCTTTTCAGAAACGTTTCCGAGAAATTTATAACCTCTTTCAAAACACAATACTAATCCATCGTTAGTAATATGTGCTGCCCAAAGCGCGCCATAAGAGTTCATTCCTTCTTTTATCCAATCGTAAACATTTGTAGAAGAGGCTTTAATGTGTTCAGTTGTAACAACGACCCAATCGCCATTGTCATTAAATGTTGCGGATGTTATTACTTCTTTTTTGT
>JAUNNJ010000133.1 GCA_030531495.1 Bacteroidales bacterium | reverse complement strand
TGTTGCTCAGGCACTTATAAATAATGTTAAACTATAGTGTTGCGGAATTAAGGAAGAATAGAAACAATTTCCACTAAAATTCAAATATACTAAAACTAAATATCGACGATATGAAGAAAAATCTGTTACTATTTTTAGTGATGCTTGCTTGTTGGAGCGTTGCTTACGCTGTGCCTGCAAAGCCTGGGTTCACAGAGTTTAAACAGAGCGACGGTTCCACCATCAGTATCCAGACCGTGGGCGACGAATTCTATTCTGCTTTCGTGACATTCGACGGTCTTACAGTGGAGCGCAACGAGAATGGCGACTGGGTGTATGCCACCACCGAAGAAGTGACCAACATCATCGCTCACGACCCCGTGAACCGCAACGCACAGGAAATTGCGTTCGTAGCGGAGCGCAAAGAGGCGCTGAAAGAAACAGCAAAAATGGACGAAAGCACTCGTCGCCTCATCAGAAGCGTGAACAATTCGCGAAAGATGGGTGAAGTGCCAAATATCGGTACTATTAGAGTGCCTATCCTTCTGGTGCAGTACACCGATATCAAGATGAAGCACTCACTGCAAGATTTCCAGAGCCACTACACTTCCGGCCCTAACAGCGCATACCAGTACTTCTACGACCAATCCAACGGTAAATTCACCCCACAGTTTGAAGTGTTCGGTATCTACACACTCAGCAACAATCGCGAGCACTATGGTGGCCACGGCACCTACAACAATGGCTCGACCACCAAAGACAAAGGTAAAGGCGAAATGGTGGCTGAAGCCATCCAGCTTGCTCAAAATGAAGGCAAAATCAAGTGGAGCAACTACGACAACAACCACGACAGCGAATGTGACGTTGTGGTTGTGGTGTATGCTGGCGTGGGCGAAGCTCAAGCATCCACTACACATCCCGAATCCATCTGGCCAAGCCAATGGAACCTCTATTCTGCAAGCTATTTTGGGGACGGTCCTGGCTACCAATATTACGACAACACCTACATCGACGCATTTGCTGTGTTTAACGAAATTAAGGGCAGCAACGACAATGGCACCACTCTCGACGGTATCGGCACATTTGTGCACGAATTCTCACATGCGCTCGGTTTGCCCGACTTCTACGAAACCACCTACAACTATGGCTATTACGGCATGGGCTACTGGAGCCTTATGTGTTCTGGCTGCTACAATGGAGATGGCGACGTGCCCGTTGGCTACAGCGCTTACGAAAAAAACTATTTTGGTTGGCTCACACTGATTGAGCCTGAGCCAAACACTCAGTACACGCTTCAAGCCATGAACCAAGGCAGTGAAACCACCGACCAAGCCATCAAAATCGTCAGCGACCTGAATCCTAATGAATTCTACATTTTGGAAAACCGTCGCCGACAGAGATGGGACTCTTACATCGCTAATGATGGTTTGCTCATCTCTCATGTCACATATTCGAAAGCACGCTGGCAAAACAACAGTGTGAACGACGAATCTGTGCAGTTGATGACCATCGCTGCAGCCGACAACTCTCTGAGCCGCAGCGACGAAGCCGGCGACCTTTGGGGCAACGGAAAAAGCAACTTCACCGACTCCAGCACTCCAGCAGCAAAACTCTACATGACAGCCAGTGGCAGCATCACTGGTAATGCTGGATATCTCGGAAAACCTGTTACCGAAATCAAGAAAAACAGCGACGGCACCGTATCACTATGGTTTATGAAAGGACAGGAAAACAGGGCTCCAGAAATGCTACCTGCCAACGAAAATGACATCGACCTCACAGAATTCAAGGCTGAGTGGAATTATCCAGGCGACGAATCGCTGGTTAAAAGCTACACGCTGGAAGTGAATCAACAAAGCGAATATAAACTCCTTGAGGATGCCGACTTCAGCCATCTCTCAAGAGTGACACAAAACAATTATATGGTGAATGTGTACGAAAACGCTTCACAATATTTGCCTAATGGCTGGTCTGCTGAAAACCCCATCTATGTCGACGAAGAACATATCATGCCTGGATATTCACTCACCACTAAGCCCTACGACCTCACAGGTTTCAGCGAAGTGACCGTGGAAATAACTGGTAGATATTTCTCAAGTGCTTACAATCCAGCCCGTTTCCAAGTGACATTAGGCAATGATGTGAGTTCAGAAATCTATAGTTTCACTTCTGGCTCAGATGTAACCTATAGATTCAAACTTCCATGTCAAGGTGTAGATGGCGAGCAACTCACCATCTTTGTTGACAACTTCCCATGCTTTGGCAATATCAAAGTATATGCAGGCGACGCAACAGACGCCAACAGAATGATTGCGAAAGCACCAGTAGAAACTGGCGGTGAAACCACTCGCACCATCACTGGCATTACCGACAAGAGCCACATCGTAAAGAACTTGCTCTCTGGCGGCACATTTAGCTACAAGGTGAAGGCCGTATTCACCGACGGGCGCGAATCCAACTGGTCGAACAAAGTATTCGTAACCCTCGTAAAAAAGAATGGCTTGCTTGGCGACGTGAACGAAGACGGTCTGGTCGACGTAACCGACGTAACTGTTCTCATCAACCACATCCTCGGCACCACATCTTCCCCATTCAATGCCAAGAACGCCGACATCGATGGTAACGGCACCCTCGACGTGACCGACGCAACCCTGCTCATCAACATGATTCTCGCTTTGTAAACAAGAATCTCCAAATACAAAATCCTCCAGTGGCGCCCTGCCACTGGAGGATTTATATTGCAAAGAGGTACCATGTTCTGGCTGGAAGCCAGCAGTTGAGTAGCCATGGGGAAAATCAACAAAGGAGATTTTACCCTTAAATGTTGCAAACTTAGAGAGCGAGCCGGAGGCCAAGGTAGTAGGGGCGACAGTCCGGGTAGTAGCTGCCACGGTCCGACACACGGAAGCGCCTCGCGCCGCTGATGTGCCAGCTACCGCCACGGATCACGCGGAGGTCTGACCCACTTGTAGGACCTTTAGGATTAGTCTGTGAGGCGCTGCTGTAACTGCCATACCAGTCGCTGCACCATTCCCACACATTGCCGCTCATATCGTAGATGCCCAGTTCGTTGGGAGCCTTGGTGCCTACGGGGTGGGTCTTGCTTCCACAGTTATCCCAATACCATGCCACATCACCGATGGTGTTGCTGCCACTGTATTTGTAGCCGCGGCTCTTGCTCCCGCCTCTGGCAGCATATTCCCATTCCGCTTCAGTGGGCAGGCGGAAATTCTGGCCGGTGAGGGCGTTGAGCTTTGAGATAAAAGTTTGGCAGTCGCCCCAAGAGACTTTTTCTACAGGTAAGTTTTCGCCCGAGAAATAACTGGGGGTGTCGCCCATCACGGCCTTCCACAGCTCTTGAGTCACTTCAGTCTTGCCGATAGAGTAATTGCTCAAAATCACCAACAAACATACAATATTTTATAGATGGAAACTATTTGCAAGCCGCAAATAGTCACTGAAAACGGCTGATTATCCCAAAAAGTGCGCGCATCTTGAAAACTCATCCCAAAGAAA
>JAUNNJ010000046.1 GCA_030531495.1 Bacteroidales bacterium | reverse complement strand
CCCGCGACCCCGACCTTGGCAAGGTCGTGCTCTACCAACTGAGCTATTTTCGCATTTCAATTTGCTCAACTCCAAAAAGGAGTATCGCTTTTTTAAAGAACTTGAGCGAAAAACGGGACTCGAACCCGCGACCCCGACCTTGGCAAGGTCGTGCTCTACCAACTGAGCTATTTTCGCGTTTTGCAATATTGGAGAGGTTATCTCTCGTTTGCGGGTACAAAATTAGTAACTTTTCTTGAACCGACCAAACTTTTTGGTAGTTTTTTTTCTTTTTTGCCTATTTTTTTAATCCAACAGGCTAAAAAACTCGTTTCGTAAAGCGACTTCTTCAAAAGCGCCACTATATTGAAGTGTAACGGTGGTGGACTCTTGCTTTTCCACACCACGCATTTTCATGCACAAGTGCGAAGCCTCACACCTTACTATCACACCTTTGTTAGGCAACGATTTTGCAAGTGTATCGCATATTTCGGCTGTAAGGCGTTCCTGCACCTGGAGTCGACGAGCGAACACGTCGACCATACGGGCAAGTTTACTCAACCCCACGATTTTACCATCAGGGATATATCCGACCGAAACTTTTCCGAAAAACGGCAAAATATGGTGCTCACACTGTGAATAAAACTCAATATCCTTCACAATCACCATTTGCGAACCAGGATGTTCGAACACGGCAGCTTTAATAATTTCTTCGCCTGACATGTCATAGCCCACTGTATTTTCAAGCAAAGCCTTTGCTGCTCGCTGGGGAGTTTTCACTAAGCCCTCACGAGTAGGATTTTCACCTATCAACTCAAGAATAGCCTTGTAATGCTCAGCAATTTTCTGAATCAATTCTTGATTGGAAAGTCTATTTTTGTTCTCTGTCATTATCAATAACTCTGCGTTCTACATAAGAGCAGCAGATTAATTATTTGAATTTGTTGATTTTGTCAGTCACAATAGCCACGTCTTTGCGCCATTCAGGGAAGGCCCTCTTTATGAGGTTAGCCAAGACTCTGGCATCCTCATAGGTTTTGAAATCGCCAAAGCGCAAACGCCAGCGAGGTGCCACATACGACATGTAAGCGCGGTATTGTGGATACTTTAAAGCAATTTTTTTAGCGCGTTCCTTGCCCTCCGCTCGGCCATTTTTCGCAGAAGAGAAAAGCACCTGCACTCTATAACCTGTAATCTGGCCCGTGACTGTCTGATTACTAACAGATCCATTAGCCCCCACAGTCACACCGCCATTTCCTTGACTGGGAGCAGCAGCTCTGCGTTGAGCACCTGATGCTTTTGCTGGAGCAGTCTTTGCTGGAGCGGGGTTAGATGCGGCCGGAGCACTCGCAGCTGGAGCCGAAGAAGATGACGACTTCCCACTAACTGCCGCACTGCTACGCTTTGTGAGACCGCTTGGAGCATTCACACTCACCTGTGCTACCGAAGCAGAAAAGCCAAAAGCAGCAACAACAATCGCCAAAGCGACAGACTTTATTGAGATTCCATTGATACACATTTTCATAGCCGTACACAATTAAAGAAACCTGCTAAAAATTGCATAAAATAAAAACTGGCTACAAAGATAATAAAAAAATATCATTGTAACCAATTTTTATATGTGGAGTTGTTTCCTACAATCGATTAGAAAGCAGTAACGATGCCCATGAAGTCAGCAGCCTTGAGAGAAGCGCCACCGATGAGACCGCCGTCGATGTTTGGCTTAGCGAAGAGCTCTGGAGCGTTGCTTGGCTTGCAGCTACCACCATAGAGGATAGTGGTGTCGTCAGCTACAGTTTCGCCATACTTTTCAGCGAGGAATGAGCGGATGAACGCGTGTACTTCTTCAGCTTGGTCGCTGGTAGCAGTTTTACCTGTGCCAATAGCCCAGATTGGTTCGTAAGCGATTACGATGTTAGCGAATTCTTCAGCGCTGAGGTGGAAGAGAGAGTCCTTCAATTCAGCCTTGATAAATTCTTCATATGTGCCAGCTTCACGGAGTTCAAGACTTTCACCGCAGCAGAAGATCACCTTCAAACCGTTAGCAAGAGCCAAGTCAACTTTTTCCTTCAAGATTTCAGGAGTTTCGTTATAGTATTCGCGGCGTTCGCTGTGGCCAAGGATTACATAGTTAGCACCAGTAGATGCTACCATAGCTGCACTTACTTCACCAGTGTAAGCACCTTTTTCCTTATTAGCGCAGTTTTCAGCAGAAAGACCTACCTTTTCAATGTCGATAACAGCCTTCACAGCGGTGAGGTGAGTGAAAGGAACACCTACCACTACGTCGCACTTCAATTCACCAGCAGCAGCTACTGCTTCATTTACTTCCTTAGCGAGTCGTACACCTTCAGCAACTGTAGTATTCATCTTCCAGTTACCTGCTACAAGATTTTTTCTCATTGTTGTTTAATTAAAATATATTGGTTAAAAAATCGATTTCAAATAGTTAGTCTCGTAATTTTCTGCAAAGTTACTTGAGGTTGCGGAATATACCAAACTTTTTATCATTCTTTATCACTATTTTCACTGGTTGCATCGTCTTGCTTGGGCACATACCTTGAATAATCGCTCTCCTTCACTTGATTTTCAGTCACCTCTTCCACTGCCATGCTGGCCTCAGCTGTTTCCACAGCCACAACCTCTTCCTGGTCGGGATTCTCCTCCGAAACAGTTTCTTTTGGTTCCTTACGAATCAAACGATAGAACAGCATCACCAAAACATGTGTGCGATTCACAACAAGCAATATCAGCAATGCCAGTAAAAAACCGTATTCACATTTAGAAAGTAATTTCTTTTGATTATAATCGGAATTGTATTGGTCCACAGGATAATCTGCCACCCTCACTTTATCTTTATCCAGCGAGGCAAGCGTGCGCTTCCAAACCAATTTGCCGTTTACCAAATATACCACCGCAGGATTACCGCGAGCAATGCTCTTCAACTCGCTATCGTCCATTCGATAAATGCTGTAGGCCGACATGGAGATGTCGTTCCACCATTTAATGTCGTCGTCGCTCGATGAGGTAGCCGCAAACGCTTGAATGCCTTGCTTAGTGGCATGGGCATAAATCTCGTTCAAATCGAACGAATAGCTAATATTAACGCCCCTGAGGTCTGGAAACAGGAACATGACCACGCGCCCGGTATCAGGGAGCACGTCTTCTGTCACATCCACACCTTTATCGTAGATAGCAATTGGCTGCTCCACCACTCGACCTTTAGGTTCCATTCCTTTCTTGTAGTGGCGTTCCACAAATTCCCATCCATCCTCTTCATCGGGCACACTATCGAGCGAGAATTCTTTCTCCACGCCATCCTTTTTGTATACGAAGACCATGTTGTCGCCGTCGCCATCAATGTTTGCAGGAACACCCAGTTTGCTGCCCACACGATATTGAGCGAAATCCACAAGAGGCTGCTTAAAATAGCCATTGTAGGCAACACAAGCCACAAACACAAATGAAATCAAGCCCACAATCCAGTTGACAGCAGGGCCATAAATTCCGTGCACTCTCCTATTGAAGAAGGTGAGATATATCAAACCTATAGTGAGAGCTACATTCTTCCAAAACGAAGCCCAATTACTGATAACCACAGCATCGCCAAAGCATCCACAATGCGGCACGCGGTCGGTCAGAGCCAAATCAAGCGTGATGGGCAACAACGCCGCCATCATGCAAATAAGCAGCACTGGCGCACCTCTGCGGAAAGAGCCCGTGAACACAAACACGCCGAGCATAAACTCGAGAGCGGCAAGAGCAAACGACAGCCCAAGTGCCGCCGAGGCAAAGCTTTCAAAGCCGTACACATTGCAGTATTCCGCGAATTTGTATGCCCCGCCCCATGGGTCGATGGCTTTTGCAAAGCCCGAGAACATGAATGTGATGCCCAACACAAGGCGAAGGAGCCACACCAAAGCATGGTTCCATTTCTTGTCGGCTATCTTTTCGCCCCACTGCGGAAGTTTAAAAATGGTCATAGCGGGAGAATTTATTCGGTTCCTTCGTTGTGACGAATCAATGCAAACACGGCGTAATTAATCATATCCTGATAGTTGGCAGCAATGCCTTCGCTCACCAGAGTCTTTCCATTTTGGTCTTCTATCGACTTTGTACGCTCCACCTTGGTGAGAATAAAATCGGCATAACTGCTCGGACGCATATCGCGCCATGCTTCACCGTAGTCGGTGTTCTTGTTCACCATGAGCGCCTTTGTTTCTGCGATATACTTGTCGTAGAGAGCAATAGCCTCATCACGAGTCATATCGATGGTGTCGGAAAAGCCCTTCTCGAGTTGAATTAGCCCTATCACACCATAGTTCACAATGCCGATATACTCAGAATAGATATCGTCGGCAACTTTTGCTTCACCGTTGATTTGGATAGTGCGAATTCGCTTAGCATTGATAAAAATCTGATCGGTAATGGTTTGTGGGCGTGAAATGCGCCACGATGGACCATAGTCCGCCATTTTCTTGATATATAAATCACGGCAAAGGGCTATCACTTCGTCGTATTGTTGTTTTGTATCAGCCATAATTTTGCTAATTTAATCAATTACGCAAAGTTACAATTTTTTTTGAGAGTTCTCAAAACTATTCTCACAGATTATAACTACCATGGAAAGAATTCACTTGCCTTACATTAGCTGCATCCTGTAGCCAAGGGCATATAGTTCGGTTGCAGCACCCATCCGATACAATGCATGAAGAGCGTCGACATAAGCTACAAACGCCTGTGGTGTGGAGGGTTCAATACCCGAATGACTGATGATGTCGTGAGCCGTCTGTGCGCAGTGAGTCACAATCTTCGTGACGGCATCCTGCTCAGGTTTGCCTACCCTGAGCACATCTTCGGCAATGGCTTCATCCATACAGTCGTAGCCGCGCATATCACGGAACATGATGTAGAGATTCTCTTCCTGGGAATAGCGTTCCCAGTCAACGTCCCAGCACTTTGCCACAGCCATTCCCACATACATCATCCACCCAAGCGAAGCCAGCGGATAGTTTTGATATTCGGGCACTCCATCGGGCAGATACGCATTGGCGATGGCTTCCCATCGCTCCTCAATATCCGTCAGGTCGGGCATTTGCTTTGGGTCGAAGCGATTGGCTTGCAACAGATATTCACGCACCTGCGCCTCTATTGAAAACTGAATAGGACTTTGCATAATATTATTAAATTAATGTGACGCACCAATTAGGCGACTAATCATAAAAATGAAGCGACAGCTCGTGGCCTTGTTGCCATACGCGAGCCATCGCTTCTATGAGAAAGCCACACCAAAGGGATGTGATGAAACTCCGATAAATACAGGATTTGAGGGCACCCACACCTTTGTAATCCTCCGGTATCCGCAGATACACCTTACGGTCGAGGCCCGCCATTGGCAATTATGGGTTGCTTACTCGGGATTTCATATAGTTTGAAGAGTATCCCAATCAGCTTTGATGCGGCAAATTTTTCAATGATCTTTCTGTATTGCAAATTTAGCAAAAAAAATGGTTACCGCAAATATCCGACACTGAAAAAATCACGTTGCCCATTTTTAGCACTTATGTTATTCCACTAACCATTCCCGCACCAATTCCCAAAAAGCACAGTATAAGAACTCCACCAATCAAGTCACAGTTGTTTGAACAGCCCGCAAGGGTTGCTCGCGCTTCTCTACTTCTGGAAAGAAAGCATGACCGACGGACTGTCGCCTTTATACACTAATTTGCCATTGAGTTTGAAAGTTCTTTCAAAAATCAACTGGCCATGTTTCGCTTTTTTGAGGATTTTATTAGTGATTTCCACATTATCAGACTTACCGTCTCCCCAATTGATAGTAAAAGAGATGTTATTACTCTCGTCAGTTGAATCAAAGTCGCCAAATTCCATAAAATTACGGGATTGATATTGTGGTCGTAGTTTCTTGTCCCACAAAATCAAGCCCAATGGACGTGGAGCAAGTGCTTTACGCTTCACTTTAGCCAGATGATTTGCGTCATGCTGCGTATAATACAGTTCATTGTATTCCTCAAAATTCATAAGAGGATAAGTGCGACCACCGTAGCTCACAGTGATTCCATCGTTCACCACAGTGTTCACCGCTGCAGAATCGAGCAAATCAACTCCATTCGCATCTTGTACGGTAATCCCCACCGAAATATTGGTATAATCCCAAATATACATTTCATCATCGTCGCACGAATTCAAGCCCACAAAAGCAAGAACTAAACAAGCAAAAAGCACTATTTTTTTCATATCAATAAAGTAATAAGAGGTTAGCAATGTTTTGATTGCAAAGTTATCACAGTTTTTTAAAAAAACAAAGAACTTGAATGTTTTTTCAAGAACAAAAAAAATGGACGGAATCGCCCTTGATGGGCGAATCTGTCCATTTAATACCCTTAGAGGCGCCTTATTCAGGCACTACCCTACTCTTAAGCGTTCTTAGCCTTTTCTACGATAGCCTTGAAAGCTTCAGGGTTGTTCATAGCGAGGTCAGCGAGCACCTTACGGTTGATTTCGATACCTGCCTTGTGAAGCATACCCATGAGCTTAGAGTATGAAAGGTCTTCGAGACGCGCAGCTGCGTTGATACGTTGGATCCAAAGAGCGCGGAAGTTGCGCTTTTTGTTCTTACGATCGCGATAAGCATAAGTCAAACCTTTTTCCCAAGTGTTCTTGGCAACGGTCCAGACGTTTTTGCGAGCGCCGAAATAACCTCTTGTAAGTTTAAGAATCTTTTTACGTTTAGCTCTTGAAGCAACGTGATTTACTGATCTTGGCATTTTTTTAAATTGATTTTGAATGTTAGCGGCACACCTTGTGTGCTCTTATGTGCTAAGCACTCGGTTAATAAAAATGATAAAAAAATCTCTTTTGATTAAAATAAAACTTAACTCGGAAACGAATTACTTCTTAACGAGAAGTTGACGAACTGAATCGAGGTTTGCCTTGTCCACGATAGCAACGTGAGTAAGGTTTCTCTTCACCTTCTTGGTCTTCTTAGTCAAGATGTGACTCTTGTAAGCATGTTTTCTTTTAATCTTTCCTGTTCCGGTAAAGGTAAACCTTTTTTTGGCACCGGAATTAGTCTTAACTTTTGGCATTTTTTTGTTGTTATTTAAAAAAAGTTATTAATAAGCGGAGGCAGGCACTTACCAAGCCTACACTCCTTTTCTTTTCGCTTTACGGGATTACTCTTCAGGAGCAGTGGTTTCAGGCTTAGCAGCTGGCTTTTCGGCCTTTTGCTTGTCCTTCTTTGGAGCATCCTTTGCTTTCTTAGGCGAAAGCATAATGGTCATACGCTTACCTTCAAGCACTGGCATTTGGTCGAGCTTGCCATATTCTTCCAGGTCGTTGGCAAAACGAAGCAGAAGCACTTCACCTTGTTCCTTGAAAAGGATAGAACGGCCTTTAAAGAACACATAGCTCTTCACCTTGGCGCCTTCTTTAAGGAAGCCAATGGCATGCTTGAGCTTGAAATCGTAGTCGTGAGCATCGGTTTGTGGACCGAATCTGATTTCCTTCACCACTACCTTGGTGGATTTCGCCTTTTGCTCTTTCAAGCGTTTGCGTTGCTGATATTGGAACTTTTGATAGTCCATCACACGGCACACGGGTGGTTGAGCCATAGGGGCGATTTCGATGAGGTCGAGTTCCAAATCGTCGGCAATCTTGAGCGCTTTAGCGATAGGATAAATACCTTCTTCTACATTGTCGCCAACCAATCGCACTTCTTGAGCACGAATCTGGTCGTTGATTGCATGTTCATCTTTATCCTTTTTTTGGTTGCCGCGAAATTTGTTTCGGCCACCTTGTGGGCGAGGTCCAGGTCCGCCAGTCATTGGTTTGCGGGGCCCACTCCAAAATGGTTTTTTCTCCATCAAGTAATTTTAATCGTTATTATTTCTTCTTCAATACGGTTGCAAAATCGGTTTGAGCAGCAACTTGCGCATTGATTTCGGCTGCAAAGGTAAGAATTTTTTCTGAACCTTTATCACCTTCTCCCTGTTTTCTTACAGAAACTTCCTCATTTGCAGCTTCTTTTTCGCCTACAATGAGCAAATATGGGATGCGCTTGAGTTCGTTGTCACGAATTTTGCGTCCAATTTTTTCATTACGAACATCGATTGCAGCACGCACGCCTTGTTCGTCGAGAACATCAACCACGTGTTGAGCATATTCGTTATATTTTTCACTAATAGGAAGCACAACGCATTGTTCGGATGCGAGCCACAATGGCAGATGGCCTGCAGTGTGTTCCAAAAGTACAGCCACGAAGCGCTCCATTGAGCCGAATGGTGCACGGTGAATCATCACTGGGCGGTGCTTCTGGTTGTCGCTACCGGTGTATTCCAAGCCGAAGCGTTCTGGCAAGTTGTAGTCAACTTGGATGGTACCGAGCTGCCAACGACGGCCAAGTGCATCCTTCACCATAAAGTCGAGCTTTGGACCATAGAATGCAGCTTCACCTTCTACCTGAACTGCAGGGAGGCCTTTTTCTGCACATGCTTCAACGATTGCCTGTTGTGCCTTTTCCCAGTTTTCGTCGGTGCCCACATATTTTTCCTTGTTGTTAGGGTCGCGGAGCGAAATCTGTGCTTCATATTCAAAGCCGAAGGTGTTGAACACGAAGTTGATGATATCCATCACGGCAAGGAATTCCTGCTTGAGTTGCTCTGGAGTACAGAACAAGTGAGCATCGTCTTGAGTGAAGCTACGCACACGTGTCAAGCCATGGAGCTCACCACTCTGTTCATAGCGGTAAACGGTACCGAATTCAGCAAAGCGCAATGGGAGGTCCTTGTAGCTGCGAGGCGATGAACGGAAAATCTCGCAGTGGTGAGGGCAGTTCATTGGCTTCAGCAAGTATTCTTCACCTTCTTCTGGAGTGTGGATTGGCTGGAATGAATCCTTGCCATACTTTGCATAGTGGCCAGAAGTGACATAAAGGTTCTTGTTACCAATATGAGGAGTGATTACTGGCAGATAGCCATACTTGCGCTGAATCTTTGAAAGCATTTCTTGCAAGCGGTTGCGAAGCATAGCGCCCTTTGGCAACCACAGTGGAAGACCTTGACCTACATTCTGAGAGAATGTGAAGAGTTCCATTTCCTTACCGAGCTTGCGGTGGTCGCGCTTCTTGGCTTCTTCAAGCATGGTGAGGTATTCGTCGAGCATCTTCTTCTTTGGGAAGCTGATACCATATACACGAACCAACTGTGGACGCTTTTCGTCGCCACGCCAGTAAGCGCCAGCGATAGAGAGAATCTTCACAGCCTTGATGCTTTCAGTGCTTGGGATGTGTGGTCCCTTGCAAAGGTCGGTGAAATTGCCTTGTGTGTATGTGGTGATGTTGCCATCTTCAAGTTCGCTGATAAGTTCGCACTTGAGGGTTTGTCCCTTATCACCGAAGCTCTTCAAGGCATCAGCCTTTGATATGTCGGCACGAACCACAGCCTCTTTGCGCGACACGATTTCTTGCATCTTCTTTTCGATTTTTGCGAAATCAGCGCTTGTGATGGTGTTTTCACCTGGATCGATATCGTAGTAGAAGCCATTTTCAATAGCAGGGCCGATACCGAATTGAATGCCATCGTAAAGTTCTTGAAGAGCTTCTGCCAGCAAGTGAGCCGATGTGTGCCAGAAAGCGTGCTTGCCTTCCTTGTCGTCCCACTTGAAGAGCTTAATCTCGCCATCGCTACAAATGGGGCGAGTGATGTCCCACTCTTCGTCGTTAAATGATGCTGCGAGAATCATTCTTGCGAGACCCTCGCTAATACTTTTTGCAACATCAAGTGGAGTAACGCCACTTTCAAATTGCTTTACACTTCCATCAGGAAATTTAATGTTGATCATACTTCAGTTTTGTTAGTTTATTCGTGCCATACAACGGCACTACATTGCATTATAAATCAAGATGCAAATTTACACAATAATTTGGATTTGCGAAACATTTCAGCCAACAATCCACATTATAATTAATAAAATAATGCCAAAAGTGATTTGACGACCTGAAATCTATGTGAGTGTAAATAAAATCTCAAATGATTTTCGGTGGCAAATGAAAGCAGAACAACAAAAACACTTGAAACACCTGAAACACCCGAAACACCGTTCTTTTGACCAAATATGTTCGCATTTTTCCCAAAGCAAATTCCAAATTGGCATTGCCTTAAAAGCAACCCGCAAAAACAAACGCAGAAGAACGACAGCATAAATTTACGCCATCGCCACACCTACCAGCAAGCCCAATATGGCATACTATGCCTGTGCATTTTTTCAGTGAGGGGGGGGAATTAGTTGTTCATGCGCTTGAGCACATTGTAGCTTGGGAGAACACCCAGTTCGCCTGCATTGCTGAGGTCGGCAACGCCTTTTTCACGGTTACCCAACTTGAAATACATCAACCCGCGGTTGTAGAATGCTTCGCCCATATCAGGCTTAATTTCAATCACTTCATTGAAACTGCTAATAGCCGAAGTGTAATCACCCATCAGCAAATAGATGAAGCCACGGTTATACAATGCGTAGATATTCTTTGGCGAAAGCTTCAGCACCTCATTGAAATCATCGAGCACTGCAGAGAGTTTGCCGCTATTGGCGTTCTGTGCCAACAATTTAGCCGCAGCGCCCGCATCAGCCGAAGAAGCTGTAACATCGGCAGATTCCCGTTTTTCAAGTTGATACTGCATGTAGTGTGCGTTGGCACGCAGGAAGTAGGCAAGCGCAAACTTTGGCGAAAGGGCTATTGCGCGGTCGATATCGGCAATGGCATTTTCATAGTCTTTCACCATCATAAAATCCATTGCGCGACCGAAATAGTCGACCGAACGAGGCTTCGACACCGCCAGCATACCGTTGTAATAGTCAATATTCTCGAAGTGGCTATTGATGGTGGCAGAATCGAGTTGAATTTCATCAGCCGAAAGCACAAGCATTTTTGAGAGCAGGCGGCTATCGTTCACCTCGGTCATCTCCTTCATGTAGTGAGTCTTGCCATGAAGTTTGTTCACTATGTTATAGTAACTCACGAAGAACATTGGCATCGGGTCGATTTCCACATTCTGGTTTTGGATATGACCACGCGTGCGGTTGTCGTATTCGGGCTTTAAGCCGTTGTCATCGTCGACCGTAAGCAACTGATTGAATTTCTTGATGATATCCTCTTCAGTTTCGGGTTGTTCTATTCCCTTCTTAGCGTCCTCAATTTCCTGAGCCATCTTCTTTTCAGCCTTCTTCACTTCTATATCTGCAGGATTGAACGACGACACGCGAATACCTTTCTGCTTGAAGATGGCGATGGCACGCTCATTGTCGCGTTGGGCACCTTTTGCATCGCCAAGCTTCTGCTTGATGGCTGCACGCTGCATATAGCCCGACTCAAAGTTGGGATACTTCTTCAAAATGCGGTCGTAGTCGCCCAATGCCTTGCGGTATTGCTCGGTCATCAAGTAGAGTTGCAAACGGTTGTAAAGGGCCAGGAAGTTTTGCGAATCACTATTCAGCACTGTGGTGAAGTCGGCAATCGCTTTTGCGTACTCACCCACTTCGGAATTGAGCTGGGCACGGTTGTAGATGGCGGCAGTGTTATCAGGGTCGAGCGTGATGGCATAATCGTAGTCGCTCAAGCAACCGAAATAATCATCAATCTTATAGCGGAAATATGCACGGTTGATGTAGTTGTTCACATTCTTAGGCTCGAGTTTGATGAGCGAATCCATATCGGCTGCGGCAGCCTGAAAATCGCCGTGCTGAGCTTCAATTTGAGCCCTCACTGCATAGGCTGTCGACGAGTTCTTTGAAATTTCCAAGCTCTTGCCTATGAAATCCAAAGCCTGGGTAGTGTCGCCCGTTTCAATACAAATTTGCGAAAGTCCCAAATAAATGCGCTCGTTCTTCTTGTCGTGCTTGAGAAGATAGCGGAAAGTGGAATCGCTGGCTCCATATTGCTTGAGTTGCAATTGGCACAACGCCTTGTTGAACAAGAAATTCTTACTGTCGGGCTGGATACCCAAAGCCACATCGTAGTCTTCAATAGCCTCGGCAAACTTTCCGGAATTCTGGCGGGCAACGCCACGAACTTGATAGGCATCAACGATGAAGGGATTACGCTCGATGCACAACGAAGCATCAGTCTCAGCCCCTTTGTAATCGCCGAGATTGAGCTTTGCCACGCTGCGGAAGAAATAGGGCTTCGCCAAATGTGGCTTTACTTTGATCACTTGGTTGAAATATTGAATGGACAACACATAATCTTCAAAGTAAAGCGAATTCTGCCCGATGCGTAGCACCTGGTCGGTATTGATTTGCGCATGGCCTACCGTGGCGAGCGCCATAGCCAACGTGATAAATATGTAACGAAAGCGTGTAAGCATAGTTATTAAGTTACAAAAATAACTCATTCCCTCAACATAACGACCTCTTCGGCCAAAATTTAATTTTTTTTATAGGATAAAAAGACATTGTAAGCATTATTCTCCCCTTTTTCGCCCTCACAAATATCAGGATTAAATCGGCAAAAATGCCAATTAATATTAAAAGGTTTGTGTAATTGATGGAAAATTACGAAATTTGAAATTTGAAATAAAAAGAAACGATTTTTATGAAAAAATACATCATAGCAGCGCTTTCGGCTTGCATGGCTTTCGCCCCTATGAGTGCCGACAAAAAGAAAAATGTCAGCACAGCAAAAAAGGTGTACGAGAAGCAAGCGGTGAGTGTGCCCATGGCCGAACACATGGCAAGCAAAAGCGGACCACAGAAAGTGGCCATCAAAGCCCCAGAAAAGCAACTCTACGGCGAATGGACCATTCTTAGCATCAAAAAAGTGGACATCGACACCGAACAGCGCGCTTATATCTACCTCGATTTCAACAATGGCAATCAGGTGTATGGTTGCAACGGATGCAACGCCATCAATGGCCATTTTGATTTAAAGGGCAACAAGCTCACTTTCAGCGATATGATTCAAGGCGGCGCTGAATGCAACAGTATCACCAGCGAGCAAGAAGTGATGGATGCTTTAGCCGAAGTGGCTAACATTGAGCTGGAATCGCTCTACAACATCAACTACATGGTGCTGAAGAATGTCAGTGGCAAAGAGGTGATGCGCTTGCGCCAGCTCAACTTCGACCTCCTCAAAGGCCCATGGATGGTGAAAGAGATTGAAGGAACCAATGTGCTTGATAAAGAAATTCGCATCGTTATTGATATCGACATGCGCACTGTGCACGTTCAAACCAAGTGTAACATTATCACAGGAAAAGTGCACATCGACTCTAAAAAAGAAAATGATGTGCAGTTTGAAGACTTGAAATCATCCAACAACCAGTGCGAAGACTCTGATATGGAAACACAATTGCTCATCGACCTGGAGGAAACAGTGTCGTGCAAAAGAGCAGGAAATATCAGCACCGACATGGAATTGATTAACAACAATGGTGAAACAGTGATTCGCCTGCAGAAGACTGAGCTCGTACGCAAAAACCTGTAAGCGACAGTGTTTTTTTAGAGAAGTCAACCAGTCTACGAGTCTACGAGCCGAGGTTTCGAGATTTCGAGGGGTCGGGGCGAGGATTCGATTAGACGATGAAGCTTTTCTATGAACAAAAAACAAACGGCTACCGCCTTCTATAGGCAGTAGCCGCATATTTTATTATTGATAATTTATCGTGTCGGCTTATTCCATAGCTTCGCCTTCAAATGCGTCGAGATCAGAAAGTTCTTCTTCATTGTAGGCATCATCGCCGTAGAATTCTTCACCGATTTCTTCGATATTGGTGTTTACCACCTTAGGTGCTGCCACCACTTCTTCCACCTCGGTATATTGCTTTGGTGCCTTGCCTTCCTTGCGTGTGCACAATGGATCGTGGAGCGAACGGCCAGGGATGGTTTCTTTCAGTCGCATGAAGAAATAACGCTCTGCCACATAATCGAAAACGAATTTCAATCGCTGGCCTTCATCTTCCAAAAGTTCGTCCAATGGAGTGTCTTCCATCAGCCATATATCATCGTCGGTGTCGAGGTCCATATCCACCACTGTCACTTCTCTTTCCTTATTCCATTCATCGTCGCAGATGTAGAATGAGTCCATTTGATCCTTGTCGTATCCAGCAGCATCAAGAATTGTATTTCTCAATCTCATGAATGTGTCCTCGGAGTCGATCATTATTTCAAGTTTGAAATTTCCAGCCTCTTCCGAACCTACAAGAAATTTGTATACCATATAGAATAATATTTAGTTTTAGTCTTGTCGTTGTTTGATTAATATGTTGCGAAATTAATAACAAAAAACAATCTCACAAACATTTCTATCATATTTTTTTCGTGCTATGAATATTTTTCTTTCTACGCAACTTTTTTCTCAAGTTTTTTCGCACTTCACAGTGCATAAGAATAAAAAAAACATGCCTTAGAATTTTGAAAATTCTTTCAGCATGCTTATATATATGGTTTTTGAAAAATCTAATCGATGCCTACTTTTTTCACGCATCAATTTTTTCCACAAATCAAATCACTTATTTAAAATACTTCGACGACACAGGGAATGTGAAGAAGGTTTTCGGATATGGCTGATTTTTCAGGGTGAAATGCCACCACTCTTCGGCATAGAAGTCGAATCCATGCTTCATCATGGCATCGTGAAGCACTTTTCGGTTGGCAGCCTGCTGCGGTGTCACACCTTTAAAGGCATAATGCGAGCGTTCGCCGAAGAAATCAAACGTGCCACCCATATCCACATCTTTGAGGGTTTCGGCATCCACGATGGTCAAGTCCAGAGTGCTGCCCTTTGAATGACCAGAATGACGAGCAATGTAGGTGGGAAAGAGTGTGGTCTTGTCTTCGAAAGTGGGATAGAAATCTTCCTTCATTTTTGTGTCGGGCTTGTCCTGCGACCAACGTACGAAGTGGTCGACAGCCTTCTGTGGCCTGTAAGAATCAAAAATCTTGAGTCGGTAGCCTTGCTTACGCAAATCATCGGCCACAGCTTTCAGGGCCTCTGCAGTTTGGCGAGTACACAAAGCCACAGGCTCTTCATAGCCATCCACTTTGGCGCCCACAAAATTATATTCGGAGAAGTAGCGCAATTCTATCACTGCGTCGGGCACGAAATCGGTAAGCACAACAAAGCCCGAGGGGTCGCTTGCCGATTTTGATTTAGCCGACTTGTCGTAGACATGCTGCTGTTCTGCGCGTTGCTTCACAACCTCTTCCGCCAATGCACGCACACGAGCCAATTCAGCTTCGCGTTGATTCACTTTACAATTCTCGCATTGTTCGCTTGCTTCTTTCTTGCATGATTCAAAGCCCATTGCAGAGAATGGGACAAACATCAAAACTGCATATATTATATAATGTAGGTGTTTCATATGCTGAATATTATTTTAAAAAAAGCAACCGACAACTGTCAGAAGGCGTTATCGGTTGCTATATTTTTATGTGGTGCTTCTGCACCTTAGTCTTTAAAAATCTTACTCAATCACGCCATACTTACGGAACACTTTCTGAATCTTTTCAAGAGAGAAGTTCACTTGTTCCTTAGTGTGAGTGGCCATAAGGCTGTAGCGGATAAGCGTGTCTTGAGGTGCTACTGCTGGAGAAACCACAGGATTCACGAAGATACCTTCTTCAAGAAGTTCGGCTGTGATAGCGAAGGTCTTATTTTGGTCGCGAACATAGAGTGGAATGATTGGAGTGGAAGTGTTACCAATTTCGCATCCCATTTCACGGAAACCATCGAGGGCGTAGTGAGTGAGTTCCCAGAGGTGTTCTTGGCGTTCTGGCTCGTTGAGCATAATATCAAGCGCTGCACCCACTGCTGCTGTAGAAGCAGGAGTGATACTTGCAGTGAAGATATATGAACGTGAGTGGTGACGGAGGAAGTTGGTGATTGTTTCGTCGCAAGCGATGAAACCACCGAGTGAAGCAAACGACTTACTGAAGGTACCCATAATCAAGTCAACCTCATCAGTGAGACCGAAGTGATCGCAAACACCACGGCCGCCCTTACCAAACACACCAATACTGTGTGCTTCGTCGACCATCACTGCTGCACCATACTTGCGAGCGAGGTCGCAAATTTCTGGCAAGTTACAAACATCGCCTTCCATAGAGAACACACCGTCGGTAACGATGAGCTTCACACGGTCGGGCTCGCACTTCTTGAGTTGTTCTTCAAGAGATGCCATATCGTTGTGCTTGTACTTCAAATAGTTTGAGAACGAAAGACGACGGCCTTCAATAATAGATGCGTGGTCTTGCTCGTCACAAATCACATAGTCGCCGCGGCCAGTGAGAGAAGAAACCACACCGAGGTTTACACCGAAACCGGTAGAGTAAACCATAGCGTCTTCTTTGCCCACATAAGCAGCCAAACGACGTTCAAGGTCTTTATGGATGTCGAGAGTACCATTAAGGAATGGAGAACCTGCGCAACCGGTACCATACTTTTGAATAGCCTTGATAGCAGCTTCATGAACGCGCTTATCATTAACTAAACCAGTATAACAGTTAGAACCGAACATCAGGACTTTTTTGCCCTTCATATACACTTCTGTGTCTTGTTCGCTTTCAATCTCACGGAAATAAGGATAAATACCTAAAGCCTTTGCTTTCTGAGGCTCTTGATACTGTGCTAACTTAGCTTGTAATAGCTTCATTGTTTATGTTTTGATAGATTTTATTTTACTAATAAACTCTCTGTACCTAAAATACAGGCTGCAAATTTACGAAATTATATTCTAAAATGAACAAAATTTGGAAACAAAATGCACAAAAAGTAACATATTCTATTTCAAAAGGTTTCAAATATGCACAAACGCAGTGATGTTTGTGCACTTTTTTCATTTCAAAATGAATATTCTGCATTTTCATAACTATTTTCTCATCTGAAATTCTTAATTTTGTGAGCAACTTAACTAAAAACTAACCAACACCAATTAACGAAATAATACTACACAACAAAATATGAAAACGAAAATACTGTTTTTCTTCTTATGGCTCAGCCACTTTTGCGGCTTATGGGCTCAAGATTTCAACCTATCGCTCAACGTTGCCACAGCCAATCAGGCAACTATCGAATATGATGAAGCATCGGGAGTATACACCATCACCACCACTGGGAGCGATCCGTATGTAAGCATTAAAGGCCTTGCAAGCGCTCTGCCTGCCGACTTGTGTGTGTTGACCTTCGATTATCAGTGCACACCTGAAATGACCGGCGACATCCAAATTTTCTTCGGTCCCAATTATAGCGAAGCACGCTCATTGCGATGCGGCAACCTTGCCAACACCAGCGAATGGACCACTTTCAGCAAGGAAATGAAGAATCCGATTTCCAATTTTGGATGGGGAGGCGCCAATAGCATTATGCGCCTTGACTGGGGAACCCGAAATGGGGTCACTATCAAATTGAAGAATCTGCGATTCAGAGAAATGAACGATGAAGAAAAGGCAAACTACGACATCACAGGCAACAAGGAAGCGATGAAGCAACTGAAAGCCGCAAATCTGCAAAATTATCTCTACAACAATGCATATGCATCAAGCATCAATCACGTTGACGTTAGTGCCAACAAAGTCACAATCACTGGCAAATGCGTTGGAAGCGAAGAGTTTGCCTTAGTTGAAGCAATGCCTAACATCGACATTACCGAATGCAAGAAGTTTGCACATCGCACAAGTATCAGCAACGGCGAATTCACTGTCACGCTCGACCGCTATGCGAAATACGACGGCTTCACCTACGACCGCCTGCTCTCAAAGTGGGCCATCGCAGGCAACCTTGGCGAAAAGGACACGCTGCTCAGCTACGCCCGCTATGCCGATGAAGTGCAGGCAATTTCATCGCCAGCAAAACTTGTTCCCGCTAATAAAAAAGGTGTGGGCGCAGGGCTCGGAAGCACATATATGCAAGACCTTGTGGACCTCGATGCCAAAAACATCACATGCAACTGGGTGATTACCAGTTTTATAGCCCAGCACCCTATTTTCGGCAACAACATACCATACGAATATGGTGGCAAACAATACTACATCAATGGTGGCGAAATTGCCGCATGGGACAACTACCTGACATTCTATGAGCAACATGGCATAGCCGTCAGCGCCATTATCCTGATTCCTCTCGGCGCTGCCGACGGAAGCATGACTCCCCTATTTGTTCACCCCGACAACAACGGTGGCTACTACAGTATGCCCAACATGACCACCATGGAAAGCATCAACGCCTACGCCGCCGTCCTCAATTATCTGGCAAGCAGATACAATGGCAGTGGACACGGCAGAATTGAGCATTGGATTATGCACAATGAGGTGGATATGGGGGCAACCTGGACCAACATGGGCAACCAACCGGAATTGGTGTATATGGATGAATACATCAAATCTATGCGCCTGTGCTACAACATTGTGCGTCAATACGATCAAAACGCATCAATTCTCGGTTCATACACTCACAACTGGAATTATGGAGCCAATGGCTACACCGTGAGAAATATGCTTCGCCAGAATGTGCGTTACAGTGATGTGGAAGGCGATTTCTGGTGGGGCGTGGCATATCACCCTTATCCTCAAAACCTCACGAAGCCCGACTTCTGGAAAAACGACACCCAATCGACCTACAACCAAAACTCCACCTATGTCACATTCAAGAACCTTGAAGTGGTGAGCGATTGGATTCTTGCCGACGAAAACAGATACAACGGAAGTGTGAAGAGAAATCTGTTCCTTTCGGAAAATGGTACCAACTCACCAACCTATAGCGAAACCGACCTCGCTCACCAGGCTGCAGGCGGTTGCTGGGCATGGAAAAAGGCAAATGCACTCGATGGAATCGATGCCTTTATGTGGCACAACTGGATGGACAACCGTGTGGAAGACGGACTGCGCATCGGTCTGCACTTCTTCCCCGACGATGCCGACAACCCTGGCGGCAAGAAGCCTGTTTGGTACATTTGGCAAGCAGCCGGCACCGAAAAGGAAAACGAGGTGATGGACCCCTACAAAAGCATTCTTGAAATTGAAGACTGGCGTGATATCTTCATGCTTGCTGAAGGCGAAGGCCGAGTGTTTTCGTCTAACAAAGTGTATATCGTTGAGGCAGAAGATTACGACGAAGGCGGTCTCGGCGTGGGCTATAGCGCTCGACAGGGCACATCACCCTGCGAGTACCGCACTGATAGCGAGCAAGTGATGATTGCCCCAGGTGCCAGCTACAGTGGCGGCCTCGGACTTTTTGAGATGGGCGACTATTGGCTCTCCTACACTCTCAACAAATGGCAAGACGAAGCCAACAAAATCATCACACGCGAAATGGCTGAAGAGAACTGGGGTTGCTGGTTCAATTATTCATTTGAAGCAGCCACTCCACTTGAAGTAAACATATATGTGCACCATGGCGCTATATGGAGTGAATGGGGTGTGGCGGCAGGTCAAGGCTATGCTCCTGGTGCCAACAGCTACGTCATCGCAGGCGAGCCAAATCTCAACTGGGCGAAGCAATATGCAGGTGCGATGGTACTTTCCATTGATGGCGAAAATATTCCCACCACACAAGTGTCGCGCCCGATTGCGCCCGAGGTATACCAGGCAAGGGGCACAAACTTTAACAAGGTGCTCACAAAGCCTGAAAACTGGACCAGCACGCTCAATGATGGTGCATTGCAAACCGACACGCTCTGGCTCTGGCCTGTGGCTGGCGGCAACAACACCGGAAGTGCATACTATAATGTGGACCCTGATTACAAGAACATTCACATCGAGAAAGGCAAGCATGTGATGCGTGTACGTTCGCTTTGCGGCCCTTGGAATTTCGACTGCCTGAAAATTGAATGCTATGAGCCTTCAGGTATCAATATGGTTCCTCAAACAGTTACCACTCCCCTCAATGTGAAGCAAATGGGCAACACGCTCACCATCGATAGCCCACAAGCAGTACGCATCTATGGAATTGACGGACGATGCCACGCCACAGTAGGTGCAGGCGTGAATACAGTAGAGTTGCCAAACGGTATCTACATTTTGCGTTCTCCCACACAGGTGGCGAAAGTTGCCATCCGACGATAGTTTCACCATCCCAAATAAGCAGGGCAACCGCATCAAAATAGAATAAACCACAAGTCGTCGGAGGAGACAGGTTGTGGTTAACTCCATGCAAGCGATAGAGCTCCAACGGAGCGAAATCGCGCGGCTTGGAGCCACAGTCCCCCTTTGATGAGCCTCGTAGAGAGTCGGTCGTGCCACCAAACCTCGCAGAATATTAAATCGGATATAATCAGCGTTTTTAGTCACAGTGCTTTATACGTGTTGCTGCAGAGCAAAACCGGCTCCGCGCCGTCACGTTCAACCGTTGTAGTGAGCAGACGTTCCATGTTATCATAAGTATAAAGAAATTTCACCACACATGTCATCAAAATAAACTATTTCTAATATAATCATGTCATCAGAACTTTTCAAGAACATTTTGATAACAAATTGCATTTTTTATCAGTCAGAATTACTATAACCAGCTATGAAATAGTAAGAAGACAAGTCATAATCATAAAGGTTTTCTATTTTGGGAGAAAAGTTTCCTTGTTGTAAAGACTTTATATCCTTAATTCCGCAACACTATAGTTTAACATTATTTATAAGTGCCTGAG
>JAUNNJ010000045.1 GCA_030531495.1 Bacteroidales bacterium | reverse complement strand
TTTCAGGTGTTTCAAGTGTGTCAGGTGTTTCAAGTGTTTCGTGTGATTCTGGTGATTGCTGCACTCGCGGTGGTGGTTTAACTCTTCTCCTTAACCCCTGTTCATCATATTCTTCATAATTCCCTTTTGACCTCTCTGTCCATAAATTTCGTTATTCTCGCTCTGTTTTCAATAAAATTGATTAATTTTGTCGTATGATGGATACTTTATCTACAAATTCGCTTATTATAGTGCTCGTCACTATGCTGTTGTCGGCTTTCTTTGCGGGCATGGAGATTGCATTCGTTTCGGCCAACAAGGTCAGGATTGAAATCGACACCAAGAAGGGCGGCCTGGTCAATCGCATCATTAATATGTTCTATAGCCATAGCGACATGTTCATCTCCACTATGCTTGTGGGCAATAATGTGGTGAATGTGGTCTACAGTATGGCTATGGCAAACCTCATTGGAAAGCCTATTAATGATATGCTTGGCGGCAACGAGTTTGGCCAATTGGTGCTGGTCACCATCATCGGCACCGTCATCATTCTCATCACTGGCGAATTTTTGCCCAAGGCGGTGTTCCGCATCAATCCTAATGCGTCGCTCCGCATGTTTTCATTGCCGCTGTTCATGTGCTATTGCCTGCTTTATCCGCTTTCTCGCTTCACCGAAATGCTTTCGCAGCTGCTCATGCGCATTTTCGGCATCAAAATCGATAAGGAGAAGATGCACCGCCTCACAGTGGAGGAATTGGATGCCTATCTGCAGGAAACCATCGACAAGCGTGAAGATAAAAACGAAGAGGTGGAGCGCGAAGTGAAGATTTTTGAAAATGCACTCGACTTTAGCGACACGCACCTACGCGACTGCATGGTGCCTCGCAACGAAATAGTGGCTGTCGACATCAACGAGACCGACCGCGACGGACTTGTGGAGATTTTCTCGAAAACGGGTTTGAGTAAACTGGTGGTTTATCACGACGATATCGACAATGTGCTCGGATTTATCTCGGTGAGCGAACTTTTCGTGACCGATGTAAACTGGAAAGACCAGATGAAACCTGTGCTTTTCGCACCCGAAACCATGCTTGCGAAAAACATGATGCAGAGCCTGCTGAAGGAGCGCCGCTCCATGGCCATCGTGGTGGATGAGTTTGGCGGCACCAGCGGTATGGTGACCCTGGAAGACCTCGTGGAGGAAATCTTCGGCGATATTCAGGATGAACACGACCGTAACCGTCTCGTGGCGCGCAAGCTCAACGAGTCGACCTTTGAATTCTCCGGCCGTATGGAAATTGAGGAAATCAACGAATCGTACCACCTCGACATACCCGAGAGCGACGACTATCAGACCATTGCCGGACTCTTGCTCACGCACCTGGGCGCCATTCCAAACGAGGGCGACACCATCGATTTCAAGTCGTTTAAGGTGACGGTGCTCAAGAAGAGCGCTGCACGCGTGGAACTGGTGCGCGTGGTGGTGACAGACACAGAAGAATAACAAAAAAACACTTTCAGATATGCAGAAAATTCAGTTGCTCAACACGCTCCCCGCAGTGTTTGCCGGCCGCGAGGAAGACCGCAGCGAAGTGTGGCTGCGAAATGTGACATTTGAGCGTGGCAAGCACTATTTGATATCGGCAGAGAGCGGCACGGGTAAATCGAGCCTCTGTAGCTACATCTATGGCTATCGCATCGATTTTTCCGGTGTGATGCAGTTCGACGGCACCGACATTCGCACGCTCACCGTGCCACAGTGGTGCGATGTACGCAAAAGTCACATCGCCTATCTGCCACAGGACTTGCGCCTTTTCCCCGAACTTACCGCACTCGAGAATATCCAGCTCAAGAATCGCCTTACCGGTCACAAGACCGAGAAGGAGATTGTGGACTATTTTGAGCGCCTCGGCATTCCCGAAAAGGTGAATAGCCCGGTGGGTAAACTTTCCATCGGTCAGCAGCAGCGTGTAGCCATTATCCGCACGCTTTGCCAGCCAGCCGACTTTATCATGCTCGATGAGCCTGTGAGTCACCTCGACGAAACCAACAACGCCATCGTGGCGCAAATGGTCATGGAAGAGGCTGAGCGCCAGGGTGCCGGCATCATCAGCACCAGTGTGGGTAACAATGTGAAAATCACCGTCGACAAAGAGTTGAAGCTATGAAAAAAGGATTGATGTGGAAATTGTTGCGTAAGCACATCAGCAAGGCGCAACTCATAGGTTTTTCGGTGGCCAATCTCATTGGTCTCACCATCGTGATTCTTGCTGTGCAGTTCTATAGCGATGTGCTGCCTGTGTTCAACGACCAGGAGAGCTTTATCAGCAAGGACTATCTGATTATTTCGCGTAACCTCACCAGCGCCGGAGCAATGATGGGTGGCACTTCGGAGTTTTCCGAAGCCGACCTTGCCGACATCAAGGCGCAGAAGTGGTGCCGTAAGGTGGCTCCGTTTGTCAACAGTGAGTTTGGTATCACAGCCAGCATCGGTGTGGATGCCACTCACGCTATGCGCACCCAGTTCTTCTTTGAGAGTATTCCGAGCGAGTTTATCGATGTGGATGCTTCGTGGAAGTTCGACCCAGCCAACCCCACAGTGCCAGTGATTATGAGTCGCGACTACCTCTCGCTCTATAATTTTGGTTTCGCCGCTGCGCAAGGTATGCCCAAAATCAGTGAAGGCGAGGCGTCGAGTGTGCCGCTCACTTTCAACCTTTCGGGCAATGGGCTTCGCGACGATGTGCAGGGCCGCATTGTGGGATTCAGCAACCGTCTGAACACCATTATCGTGCCACAGGACTTCATGACCTGGGCCAACAAGAAATACGGTCAGGGTGGTGCTCTGAAACCTCTGCGATTGATTATTGAAGTGAATCGCCCAGGCGACCCCAAGATTCAGCAATACATGGACGAGCACAACTACAATATTGCGGGCGATAAGACCAATTCGGGCAAAACCTACTATTTCCTCACAGTGATTGTGTCGATTGTAGTGGTGGTGGGCATTCTCATCAGTCTCCTGTCGTTCTTCGTACTCATGCTCAGCATCTATTTGCTCTTGCAAAAAAACACCAAGAAATTGCAGGATTTGCTCATGCTCGGTTATTCGCCTTCAGAGGTGTCGAAGCCCTACATCAAGATGGTGGTCTATATCAACGTCGCCGTACTGGTGCTGGCGCTGGTACTCATGTTCCTCTCGCGAGCATCGTATATGGTGATGCTCAGTGGCTTGGGAACGAAGGGTGGCAGCATCGTGGCCTCTATCGTGGTAGCCATTGTGATTATGGGTGCCATCACCACCGGCAATGTGATTGCCATCCGCCGCAAAATCCAGTCGCTCTGGATTCAAGACTGATACCGCAAGCGCAACCACACCAATTGGCAGTGACAATGCCCAGAGCATGTCGTTAGCCAAGCAAAATATCAGCGAGGCTGGTGCTACAATTTGCATAGCACCAGCCTCGCTCATCTCCCCGAAAAAGTTCAGGGTTAAAGAATTGTGGAGAGATGTCGGTAGTTGAGTATCTTTATTTCGCCACTTTCGTTTTCAACATCTCCGTCATATACAATCGCTCTTACACTCACGGCATCTGTAACCATCGTTTCCATCTTTTTCAATGCTTTTTCAAATGAGGAGTGATAGGTCATCGATGATTTGATTTCTATGCCTTTCATGCTGCTCTTTTCTTGTATGAGCAGGTCAATTTCATTTTGGTTTGAATCGCGATAAAAGCAGAGGTTATTGTCTTTTGCGAGATTGAAACGATGCTTCAGCGCTTCTGTGACAATGAGGTTTTCAAATAGTGGACCGCGCATTGAATGGCTTTCGAGTTCTCTTGCCGATTCTATGCCCAGCAAGTGACAAGCTAGTCCAGTGTCACAGAAGTATATTTTGGGTGATTTAATCAGTCTCTTTGTGCTGTTTTTGAAGTATGGCTGAAGGCGGAAGATTACATATGATGCCTCAAGAATTGATAGCCACTCCGATATTGTGTGTGAACTAACTCCTACTTCCGTTGCCACTTGCGACACATTGAATATTTGCCCGATTCTGCCTGCACAAATTTTCAGAAATGTGTTGAACTGCATAATGTTTCTTGCATTGATAAGCTCTCTAACATCTCTTTCAAGGTAAGTGCGCACATAGGCAGGATACATGAATTTCGCAGGCCGTTCGCCTGTCTGCACTCCAGGATACAGTCCGTTAAACAATAGCTCGTTTGTTGAGGATGTTTGGATGAGTTCGCCTGCTTCTTCCATAGATAGAGGAAGTAGGTCGATGATAAAAGCGCGTCCTGCTAAAGATTGCTTTACAGAATGCAGTAGTGAGAAATTTGCGCTTCCGGATAGCACATAGCGCCTCTCGGGATGATTGTCGACGATCCCTTGCAAATACGAAAGCAATTCAGGGCAATTTTGTACTTCTTCAATTACCATACCTTTCTCCGACGATTGCAAAAAGCGCTTTGGGTCATCTGTGGCGATGCTTCTCACATCGTAATCTTCGAGCGAGTACTGCGCAAAGTTAGGAAACAGATGCTTGATGAGTGTACTTTTTCCTGCTTGCCGTGGGCCAGTTACGATAATCACGGGAAAATACTGCGAGGCTTCCAAAATTGTGGCCTCTACTTTTCTGTTGATGTATTTGTTCACTTTTTATGTAATTTTGAAGTACGACTGCAAATTTACATAACTTTTTCGAGATTTGAAGCGTTTTTTTTGTATAAAATTTATGTAATTTTGAAGTGCGACTGCAAATTTACATAACTTTTGCGCTATGCGAGTGCGTAAAGTTGGGTGATGCGTGTAGTCGTTAGGTGTGCTATTCTGGATTTTTGCCGCAATGATTTCGCATTTTGTTCTGGCGAAATGTTGTTAAATAGTAAAAAAATCACTACTTTTAGAAATTGAAAACCAAAAACAAAAAAACTACTAACTCAAAACTAACCATTAACCAAAAACAATTACAATTATGACAGGCTTTTCTCTCGTTATTGCATTTGTTGTGGCAATTGCGCTTATGATTGTTGCCATATCAAAATTCAAGATTCACCCATTTATTTCCATTATGGGTATTTCGCTGATTCTGGGTCTTGTCGCAGGTATTCCTCTGATTGACCAGAAAGTGTCAGACACCGAAACTATCGACGGTATTGCCACCGTGATAGGTAAAGGCTTTTCAGGCACATTCACCAGCATTGGTATCGTGATTATTCTCGGTGCGCTTATTGGCTCCATTCTTGAAGCCACTGGCGCTGCCCTGAAGTTTGCCGACCTCGTGATTCGCGCTGTGGGCAAGAAGCATCCAGTTTTGGCCATGGAACTCATGGGCTGGGTGGTTTCAATCCCAGTGTTCTGCGACTCTGGTTTCGTGATTCTCAATCCTATCCGTAAAGCTATCGTGAAGCGCACAGGCGCAAGTTCGGTGGCTATGACTTTCGGTCTTTCTGCCGGTCTGTATCTTGCTCACGTGTTTATTCCACCCACACCAGGCCCAATTGCTGCAGCCAATACGCTCGGCATTGGCGACAACCTTCTGATGGTGATTGGCATTGGTGTGCTTTGCTCTATATTCCCACTTGTTTGCGGTTTGATTTATGCCAACTTTATCGGCAAGAAGGTGAAAGCCGACGACGAGGCCGATAGCAACGAAGTTACGAAAACTTACGAAGAACTTGTGGCTTCTTATGGTAAACTCCCAAGCGCAGCAAGTGCACTCGCTCCTATCCTTGTTCCCATCCTTTTGATGGCTGCAAGTTCCGTGGTTTCGATGATGGAGGTGGAGGCCTCTGTGTGGGTTGATATCGTGAAACTGCTCGGTACGCCTATCATTGCACTTGCAGTGGGCACCATCTTCGCCGTTTGTCAACTCTTCTCTTCAAAGATGGGCAAAGATTTCTACAAGCTTACCAACGAAACGCTCAAGACCGTTGGTCCAATCCTTTTCATTACTGCTGCAGGTGGCGTGCTTGGAAAGGTGATTGCAAGTAGCGACATG
Organism: Bacteroidales bacterium; assembly: GCA_030531495.1. GTDB lineage: Bacteria > Bacteroidota > Bacteroidia > Bacteroidales > Muribaculaceae > Sodaliphilus. The sequence goes on along the minus strand of JAUNNJ010000045.1, from coordinate 14,746 downwards.
GTGAACTATATCAAGGACAACGCCGACGTGTTTAAGGCATTGGGTATTTTCTTCCCATTCGTGCTTGCCGCAATCTTGAAGACTGCACAAGGTTCAAGCACTGTGGCGCTGACCACCACAGCAGGTATTGTGGCTCCACTGCTCGAAGTGCTCGGCTTTGGCACTCCAATGGGAGCGACACTTGTGTGCATGGCCATTGGCGCTGGCGCAATGACTGTTTCTCACGCCAACGACTCTTACTATTGGGTTGTGACCAACTTTGGCGCCATGAGCACCGACCGTGGCTACAAAGTGCAGACTTTGGGCACACTCGTGCTTGGTCTTTCGGCCATCGTTGAGATTTTCATTCTTTCTTTGATTTTCATCTGATGAAATAGGGGAGGACAGAGCGTTTTTATCTAGTCCTCCCTTTTCCTTACTTTTCGAGATATGAAACTACTTTTTGCATCCGATTCATTCAAAGGCACCATTTCAAGCGAAGAAAGTGCCGATATGCTCACACGAGCAGCCCACGAAGTGCTTGGCGATGATGTGCAGTGCTCGTCTATCAGCATGGCTGATGGCGGCGAAGGCACCACCGATGCCGTAATTAAGGCTGTGGGAGGCCATCGTATCACTGTGGATGTGCACGGGCCACTGATGGAGCCAGTGAAGGCCTATTATGGCGCTTTGAGCAGCAAGCGTGCTATCATTGAAATGGCCACCGCTTCGGGTCTGCCTATGGTGCCTGAAGATTTGCGAAATCCACTCAACACCACCACCTATGGCACAGGTGAGCTCATCAAAGATGCGCTTCAGCGAGGATATACCGATATCTACATCGCAATCGGTGGCTCTGCCACCAACGATGGCGGCATGGGTTGCATGAACGCCCTCGGTGTGCGTTTCCTTGATGCCGAAGGCAATGTGCTGGAAGGGCGTGGCTGCGATTTGGAACGAGTGGCGAACATCGACGCTTCGGGTATTTGCCCACTGCTGAATCAAGCCTCCATTACTGTAATGTGTGATGTTACCAATCCACTGTGTGGCCCCGATGGCGCCACCTACACATTTGGCCGGCAGAAGGGTGCAACGCCCGAAATCCAGGCGCGCCTCGAGGCGGGTATGTGCAATTATCGCGACGTTATCATTCGCTCGTTTGGCATCAATCCCGACGAAATTGCAGGCTCTGGCGCTGCTGGCGGTTTGGGGGCGGCATTGCTCGTATTTCTCAAGGGCAGTCTGCAGAGCGGCATAGAGGCTGTGCTGGAGTTGAACCAATTCGACCAACTTCTTGCCGACACCGACCTTGTAATCACTGGCGAAGGACGCACCGACTGGCAGTCGTGCTTCGGCAAGGTGCTACAAGGTGTGGGCGACCATTGTCAGCGCCATGGCGTGCCGGCAGTGGCGCTTGTTGGCTCAATGGGAGAGGGAGCGGAAAAGATTTTTGACCACGGTGTCACTTCCATTATCACCACCGTGGCCGACCCTCGTCCGCTTGCCGAGATTTTGGAGCCGTCGTATGCTCGTGCTGCTTACTATAGCGGTGCTATTCGCATGTTCCGCCTCATCAAAGCTGGCATGACGCTCTCCACTCCCAAGTAGTCAATAGAGAATTTATATAGATATGGGCTCTGCTATCATGAAAGTGGAGCCTATATTTTATATCGTGAAAAGAACAAGCCCGAAAACTCGTAGCATCATTGACTCGTAGACTTGTTGACTTATAGACTTATAGACTTTTCAAGGCTTAATGTGGGCGGAAACGGCTGTCGTCGATAGGGAAGATGCCTTGCACGCGGCGCACCACGTAGCGCTTGTCGTTGTCCCAGTATTCATAGCCGTAGCCTTCAATCACGCGTCCACTGCCTTCAATGTGGATAAAGGTATCTCCATAAGTGCGGTGCGTCTTCGTGTTGTAGAACATTTGGTTGGTTTCAATCTTGTCACCGCTGGTGCGAGTGATGCGCACATGGTCCATACAGTTGACCACTGCGGTGTTTTCGTCGTAGTACATTCGGTCGCAGAGAATCCGGTCGCCGCTGCGCATCGACAGGCGCACATTGCCCACTGCGCTCCACATGCGCTTAGGTATGTCGTAGTAGCCCGAGTCGCAGATGAGCGAGGCGGTATTCTGAAATTTATCGTCGAGTTCGTCGGCCACCACACCGTTAGGGAAAGTCCAGTGTGGCACTTTCGCCTCGTTGTAGATGTTCCAAAGTTTGGTGGTGATGCGATAGCGAGTGCGTCCGGAGTCGCTCACGATAGTTTGCACATCGTGGGTGGTGACGGTGGGCACTTTTTCCGGGTCGTGGTCGCTGGCTGTTTTTTTGATGCCTTCTTCGCCGCACGACGTCATAGCCCATGCCGTGATTATAAGCATAAGAGCCGGCAGTATGAATCTCGCTTTCAGCATTGTGTGTTGTTGCGCTGTGAATTGTGGAGAATGAAAAGTGGGTGGATTAGCGAATCTTGTTTTTCCAGAACCACATTTCGTTGAAGGTAACGCTGAGGGTTACATTGATGAAGTCTTCCTTGATGAGGCAAGTTGGAGAGGATTCGCGGTGCTTCCATTCCAAACCGAGATTCACGAGCGACTTGCTGCCCAATGCAGGGAAACCGAAACCGCAGGTCACGCCATAGTCGCGCACATTGTTGCCAAGCACGTTAAGGTAGTCGTGGTTGTAGAATGCACCGATGCGGTAGTTCACTCGCTTGAGGTAGCTGCCACGGTCGTCGGGAATGTATTGCAGACCAGCGCCCACCTTCCAGCGGTTGTCGAATTTCATTTTTGTGGGTTCAAAGCCGGTCATTGGGGTGTATTTTGCCTTTGCCCAGTCTTGATAGGTGAAGTCGATTTCAGCAAACAACTTGTTGGCATGGCTATAACTTACACCTACACCGAAGGTGTTTGGCTGCTCGTAGTTGTTCTTCATTGTGCTTTGGTAAGCAGTGTCGAGCTTCATGTCGCTTGTAGCATCGTAATAGGTGCCGAGCACATTGCCTCTGAAGGTTTTCTTAGGAGAGAATGTAGCACCCACCACTACGCGATTTTTGCGGTTGATGTCGTAGGCATATTGGGCACCGATGTGCAAATTCCAGTCGCGCACTTCCATTGTGCGGAAGAACATAGAGTTGGATGAGCCTCTGATGGCTGTTGTGTGTTCGAGCGTACCGAACATGTATGAAACATTGGCACCCACCGAGAGTCCCTTGATGGGGCTCCAGCCACCGCCGAGGTAGAGTTCGCTGATTGAGCCTTCGCCAGTGCGGCTTTCGATACCGTGCTCAATGTCGCTGTTGAATGAATAACTTACGGCAGAATAAGGTACGAAACCAAACGAGCCGCCCACATTCTTGGCGATGCGGAACACGCCGCTCAAGTAGTCGAGGCCACCGCCAAATGCGCTGCCTTTGGTGTCGCCTTCTTTGCTCCACACTTGACTCACATCCACACCTACATCCCAGATGAACGTGAGGGAGTCGGTGGCTGCGTATGATGCTGGGTTCTTTGAGTTCACAGCACGGCCGCCTTGCATGGCGTAGCCCACACCACCCATGTGGCGCTGAATGCCTGTGGCGTTGTCGCCGAGCATACCGTAGCCTACACGGGAATAAGGAGTTTCAGTAACTTGAGCCGATGCTTGGAAGGCACCAGCCATGGCCAGCATAAGCGTGGCGATAAAGTATTTGTAATTCTTCATTCTATCGTGATATATGATAAAAAATCGTTTTTTCGGTGCGTCGCTTTTTGCTATATAGCAAGTGCAAATTACGCCATAGAGTACAAAATTAATAAATACTCATTAATTAATAGGCGTTTTGCACATTTTTTAGCACTTTTATAGAAGAAAAAGCATCTTAAAGGCCAAATAATGTCGCTCGGCGCAATGAGTTTTGTGTCAAACGGCTGATTTCGTTCGGCTCTTTTTTGCGGCGCTAATCACTTCTTTTCGCTGTGCTCGTCGTTGTCCCAATAGTAGGTGCGGCGAGGGTTGCGTGGAAACCATCCTTTGTGCACGCGTTCCTGCTGTTCGAAAACCTCAAGTATGCTCCAGAAGCAGGAGCAGGAGGTTACGCCCAGCACGGCTTGCAACAAAATGTTGTCGACCCACAGGGCGGCAGCGCCGAATAAGATTCCCGACACCAGAAATGCCCACCATATCTTCACACCGAAGTAGTATTCGCCTTTGATGACCAGAGGGTGGAAAAGCCCGATGCACAGGAATGTGCAAAGCCCGATTGTGAGCCCCAATAGGTGATGATTGCTGAGAAATTCCATCATAAAGAGTAAGGGTGTTTTGAGCGAAAACACAGAACCCAACCCTGAAGTTGGATTCTGTGTGCTTGTTGTTATTATCCAAGAATCTTGTTGATGAGTTCGGTCACGTCGGTCACGTTGATTTCGCCGTCACCGTTCATGTCGGCGGTAATCTTGCTGAATCCGGCAGGTTGTGAGCCAAGAATTGAATTAATCAAGTCGGTCACATCGCTCACATTCACGATGCCGTCTACATTCACATCGCCAAGGTCGGCATCCACTTGCTGGTCAACCATGTCGAGGCTCAAGCCAATAGGGCGTTGGAATGTGCAGTAGTGCACTTTGCCGAAGTGGTCGGTAGCCTTGATGGTGATAGGCAGATTGCTGGTGGTGGCGTAGGCGCGGAACATGTGCCCATTCTTTTCAGTCGCAAAACCTGTGTTGATCGAAAGCGCGGCTTTGTATCGGTTCACGTCGAAGGCGAGCACATGGTATGGGTCGAATTCGTTGAGGCGGTATGATGCCAGTTTGATGTTTGCGCCTTCGGTGATGCTCACCTTCCAGTCGGTGTCGTAGTTATACACGTTGGCGAGAATGGCGTTGTCGGCGTATGATGCGTAGTTGGGCACTACGGATGCGCCATATTTCTTTACACATGCCACAGCATAGGTGTTGGTGCTCATGAATTCTTTCACCTTGTTCATGTCGTAGCCTCTGATTTGCATGTCGCGTTCGCCGGCGATAGAGCGATATTCCCATTTGAGGTCACCGCCGTTGGCTTCCCAGTAGCTGTAGCCGGCTGGTGAGCCGTCCTGACACACTTGGTATTTCACGTTGGTGCCGTTGGTCACGCCGGTCCACCACCATGTGGCGCAAATAGAGGCAATGTTGTGTTCCACCATGTTTGGATAAGTGGCAGGACGTGCGGTGTAGTTGTAGTGGGTGTGACCGCTGAGGAAGTGCACCTCTTTGTAGTTCTTGAGAAGAGTGGCAAGTGCGGTGTAGTTTTCTGTGCCGCCGTAGGCAATGAAGGTGGAGTTGAGTCGGAAAGTAGGGATGTGTTCGCACACGATGATTGGGGTGTTCACGTCCACATCAGCCAAGTCTTTTGCGAGCCAGTCGAGTTGGTACTGCTCCACGCGTGCTGCGTAGTTGCGTGAGCCAACCACGCCTTTAGAGTAACTGCCGCCAGTGTCTTCGTTCTTGTAGAAAATGTTGTCGAGCACGATGTAGTGCACCTTGCCGAGGTTGAATGAATAGTAGTTAGGGCACACGGTCTTGCGCCAAGGTTCGCTCGACTTGAAGTCGGTGGTCACACCCTTGTCGCTCGAGGTGTAGGCCACGCCAGGGTCGTTGTCGTGGTTACCGATTACGGGGAAGAGTGCCACTGGATAGCCGTAGGTCTGTTGGTCGGCGATGAAGTTGGTCAAGTTGTAGGTGTTGGCATACCAGTAGTTGTCCCAGCTCAAGTCGCCGAGAATGATGGAATAGATACGCTTGCCGGCGTTCACCGCTTCGAGGCGTTCTTTCTTCAGCGCGTTAATCCATCCAGTTTGATACATTGAGCGGTCGGAGTTGCGTTTTGCCAAGTGGGAGTCGGCGCCAACAATCATGATGTGGTCGTCATTGTCCACCTTCTTTATCACGAAGTCGTGGGTTTCGGCAGTGTTGACATCGGTAGAGGTCAGTGGTTGCCAGAATCCCGTTTTGAAGTTGTAGGAAGTGCTGGGTTCATATCCTCTGGGGAGTGTGTAGAACACGTATCCGTTTTTCTTCTGGCTTGTGAAGCTATAGTTGCCGTTGGCGTCGGTTTTTGTCACTACATAGCCATCGCTTACAGGTACATTAGCCACGCCCACGCCATCGCAGGTGATGCGTCCGCTAATATTTTGCGCGTTGCCGGTCATCGTTGTTCCGAGGGCAACCATCGCAAGAGCAATTGTGCGTAAATGTTTCATTTCGTTTATGTTGTTGATTAGTTTTCCGTGTTGTTTATTTCTTTTTCTGTTCTTCCTTCTTCATCACGTGGTCGTAGACCAGCATGCAGTAGATTTGCATCACAGCGCCCGCCATGAGGAATGCCAGCCAGTCGGTGGTTTTTCCTGTGGGAGCAAAAATGAGCAGATAGGCCGATACGCAATAAAGCAGGGCCGAAATTTTTCCCATCATGTAGAGGCGGCGCACACGTAAGTTGTCGCCTTTGTAGCGTTCGGTGAGTCGCTCGGCAAGTGCAAGCACAGCGCCAAAAGCGAAAATCCATTTTGAGCCTTCCCAGTAGATGTTGAGGAGGGGGAGCATCGCTGTCACCACCAATATGAGCATGGCGGCCGACAGCATGATGTATTGAGCTTTTTGTTTACCTTTTTCTGAAAGCATAGCGGGTTAGGGTATTTCGGTGATATACACATCTTCGTTGAGGCGCTTCATTCCGTATTTTTCGCGGGCGATGCGCTCCAGCGACACCTTGTCGGTGTTGAGTTCACGAGTTTTGGCTTCGTAGATGTTGGTGCTGTCGCGGTTGGCTTTGATTTCGGTTTTCAATTCCTTGATTTCCTTCTTCAGCTCCACCACTCTCATGAAATTGTTAGGCCCTATGAAAAAGAGACCGGCAATCACAGCGACAACTACCACCAAGGTGAAACTCATCCATCGGGGTATCCATGAAGGGCGTTTTATGTCTTTGCCAAATATTTCCATTTTTCTTCAAGTGTTTTTTATGCGTTATTATTTTAAAAGGTCGGGGCGGAGGCGCTTTGTGCGCTCGAGTGCTTGCTGCATTTTCCATTCTTCAATTTTTGCCTGGTTGCCGCTCAAAAGAATTTCGGGCACTTTCCAGCCGTTGTAGTCGGCGGGGCGAGTGTAGACAGGTGCTTCAAGCAGGTTGTCCTGGAAAGAGTCGCTTAGTGCGCTCTGTTCGTCGCCGATGGCGCCAGGGATGAGTCGCACGATAGAGTCGGCAATCACCGCGGCGGGCAATTCGCCGCCGGTGAGCACATAATTGCCGATGGATATCTCCTTGGTGATGAGGTGTTCGCGGATGCGGTAATCCACACCTTTGTAGTGGCCGCAGAGGATGATGATGTTTTCGGCAAGCGAAAGCGTGTTGGCCATAGGCTGGTCGAGGATGTCGCCGTCGGGCGAAGTGAAAATCACCTCGTCGTAGTGGCGTTCGCTCATCAAGTGCTCAATACAGCGGTGCACAGGCTCGATTTGCATCACCATGCCAGCTTCGCCGCTGAATGGGTAGTCGTCCACCTTTTTGTGCTTTCGCAGCGACCAGTCGCGCAGGTTGTGCACGTGAATTTCCACGAGTCCTTTGTCTTGGGCGCGTTGCAGAATTGAGCAGTGCAGTGGCGACTCAAGCATTTCGGGCATCACAGAAAGTATGTCGATTCTCATATCGTGGTTTCTTTTGTTTTAAATTCGTTGATAAAGTTAGAAAATAATGTTTGCCTTGCCAAGTTTATAGCGTAGAGAGGTGGTTTTCCTCAACAAACGCCGTCAGTGCTTTGCCGCCGTCGAGCGAAGGGGCAAACCTGGTGAGCACGCGGAGGCGCTCTGCACCCACGATGGGAAGCAGGTCGCGAAGCGTGTTGAGCACGCACACGTCACCGGCAATGCCACACACGTCCACCATCTGGTATTGGTTGGCTTCATCGGGCACCTGTGAGTTGTCGAGCGTGAAATCAAAGAATTCGCGTGCGCCGCTGTTCTGAACGATAGAATACTCTTCGCGGTGTTGCAAGTCGCCTTTCTGAAGGAAGATGGCAGAGGCCTCGCATTGGTAGATGGCTTCAAGCAAAGGCCAATAGGTGGCTGCTCCTTCGCTGTTCTGCACACAGTGCACTGGCCATGGCCCTCCATTTGGGGCAAACGAGCAGTGGTCGTAGGGGTGCCAGTCGTTGGTCACCACTATCAGCGTGTAGTCGCTGCCGTGCGCTTTGATGAAATCGGTCAGACGGTCCATTGCTTCGGCAGCGCCTGGCACTGGAAGCGACCCGCTGATGAAGTCGATTTGCGGGTCTACCACAATAAGCATTTTCCTATCGTTCATAGTTATTCTAATTTAATACAAAATTACTCAAAAAATAACTATCGGCAAATACCCATCCCCTCTTTTTTCCTTTAATTTATTATTAATGTGGCGGCAGTGCGGTAGTTTCACGTAGCAGTTGATAAAAAAAGACGTTTTTGTGAATGATGAAAGGAAGGGGTGGTTCGTGTTTTTCAGTCAGGAAGAAGTGCGTTTTTGCGAGCACGCACGACGGCTGTGCGTGGGTAAGTGGAGCGAGAAAAGTAGTGGGTTTCGCGTAACACACCCGAAGTGCCCGTTTGAGGAGAATAGAATGAGTTTTTTGCTTCCGGACGGAATACTGTTATGTAGACAGAGTGCGTGATGTCTTCGTGTTGTAATGTTTTATTTGCTCAAAGATTTCACAAAATCTTCTTCCATTCCTTTCATCTGAGCGCAGAAATCTTGGTATGATTTTGCATTTTTAACAATCTCGATTCCAAAGATGGAAAGGGTAGACGTGCTTCCCTTTATGCGCTTTGTTGGAATAGATGTCAGCTTTTGTTCTAAAGGCGATATGAAACCACCTTTGGATGCTCTCAAGGAATTGACATATGCTATGATTTGGTGTATGTCATCACGTCCCACTTTCGCTACGTCGTCATAACTACCGAGGCGTTTATATTTAGCATCAAGAACAAAATCATCCTTGTAGAAATCTGGGTAACGGATACCACTGCGGTCTTCAAATAAATAGATTCCACCCTTGTGTAATTTATTTTCTGGATGTTTGAATTCATGCTTGCGCAAGATGGTGTTGATATACTCTTCCCATAACCATGCTCCATCAAATAAGATGCCACAGATTTCTTCTTCGCTTTCTCCATACTTCACTTCTTCCATTCTGAGAATCTGTAAGCAGAGACTTTGGAGCGGCTGATACTCTGTGTAATATGGGTGACTCTTTTTGCGAAGGTTCTTACTTATGATGCAACTTCGCTCATTCTTGTCGTAGGATGCTGTACAATCTATAATATTCTTGACGTTATCCATAGTATCTCTGTCGATATTTAATACAGACATTCCATACTTCTTACTTTTCATGAACTCGATTGTGTGGCGAATCAATTCCGTCATGCTGTTGTCTTGGCTATATTCGCGAGTGGAATAGGCTATGTTGCCAGTGAAAGGAGTGTTTTTAGTGATGTGACGCCCCAATTCAATCGAGCCTTTTACTTTGGCATCGTTGTGCTTATAGTTCTGATACTCTCTGTAAATGCCTTGACGTAGGGCTTTTTTCAGGAAGTGGGGGAACATAAACATTACAAAGTCGAAAGCATCCTCTTGTTCGTTATTGTGGCTGAGGTTAAAGAGGTTGAAAGAAAGAACCTTTTGGAGCATATAATGCAGTAAAAAGTCATCACGCCCTGCATCAAAGCGAGACTTTATCTTAATCTGTAAATTTCCTACTCCGATAAATCCCATGACATTTCCTGTGCCGATACGAACCTTCTCTGCATCATTGGTGTTAAGAATACTCATTACAGACACATTTCCAATCCTATCGTCAGACGTTTCGATGCTATATGGGAAAATGAGCAGATTCTCATTCTCTCGGCATAACTGGGCAATCGTTTTGTCGGCAATGGGAAACAATGCCGTTACATTCTTCCTTGGGAATATTCCGGCATTCGGTTGACCGATATTGTTGTCTGTAAGATTGATTCTTGTCATCATTCTAATTCGTTGGTTGTGTCGTCTTCGCCGGAGTCTTTTATATCAAAATAAACCTTTTGGAATTTGGCCAAAATTTCAGCCTCTTTGCGGAAACCACGCAGATACTCTTTTAAAAGAGGTTCGATATTCATTTTCCAAAGTTTCTCGAAGTTGCCTCCGTTCTCTCCAAGCTTCAAAAAGTAAGAAGGACCAACCATGTAGGCAGCACCAAGTCCATCTGTCTCTGCTATTGCATCATTCAAGCGGTTCATGGTGTTCTTGGCTTCAACGGAGCAGTTCAACGCATCCAACATTGAGTCTGTGTCAGCAGGTGTAACCACCTGCCAGGTGAATCTTCTACGCATAGCAAAGTCCATGCTTTCAACAGAACGGTCAATGTCGTTCATGGTGGCCAGAATGTACACATTCTCTGGAATATAGAATCCTTCCGCAAATATATCTGTCTCAGGGACGAGGTTCTGGTATTGTGTCTTCACGCGCACATCTTTCTTTCCCCTATAGCCGGGGTCTATAGCATAGAACAACTCTCCGAATATCTTTGACGCTTCACCACGGTTGATTTCGTCAATAATGAATACAAACGGCTTGCGTAATACCTTGTCGGCAGAGGCGACCACAATGTCGCTCTTTATCTTGCGAATCTCTTTTGTGATGACAAATGCGTAGGAATCAGGCTGTGTGCCAAACTTGCGGTGAAAGTAATTTCGAATGTCCCTGACGATGTTCAGAGGAACGTCATTAGTGAGCAACTCAATAATATCGTCTATACTAACAGGCACTTGAGGTGTCTTCTCGTTTAGGTCGTTGTGAATGACTATAGTCCTACCACTTATTTCTGCAATAGTGAAATCGTTACCATTAGAGAGTTTGTAGACGGTGTTGTTTTCTATAGCGCTTTCTACGAATTGCTGAAGTTTTTCCTCCCATGATAATTCTTTTGTTAGGCATTCTACACTCTTGTGCGAATCTGCAATATTCTTGGCAGCCTTTTTGCAAAATTCTTTGAATATGCCATCCTTTCTTTCAAAGCCCATCTGTCCATCAATCTTCTCTATTGGACGAAGGCCCTCAACGAAGTCGGTATAGTCGTATGAAGGATGGAATTGTACGAAACACATATCCTCCTTTGAACACCCCATTTCCTCTGCAATAGCTTGAGCCATGTAGGTCTTGCCAGTGCCAGGAGCGCCTGTTAAGACAAGATTGTGAACTTCAGTAAGTAGTTCAATATATTTTGAGTATTTCTTTTGTGGCATGTTTTTTTCGTTTATAATGGTGTCAGCGTATTCAATCACATCAATTACTTTCTCATCAGCCTCATGTATGGTTTGACGATAAGCCCCATAAGAAGGACCGTCAAAGTCTTTATCTGCTATTGATAGGTATTTGACTTTGCATCTGCAACTCGTGTATTCACTACCATTTATTTCTTCGATGGAATCTGTGACAATACCAACTGCTTTGATTCTCAAGAATGGGATAGTGTGTTGTTTTACCGCTGTTGATTTTAGTAATATGACATCACCAACCTTAATCTTTCTCGCAAGACCGAGTTGCTTTTGGTTGTTAGGATTTGTTTCATCAAATCTTCCTTCCCATCTTCCTTCTTGTGTAAAACTTTCAATCTGAGGATTGTCGCTTCCAAATGAATGCCCCAACAACCAATATCTAATGGCAGAGTCTCCTTTAACCTGTTCGTTCAAGTCAGCAAGATATGCTTGATAGGAAATTTCGGGAATGTCTTTTTCTTTGATGGCTCCACTTGCTATCTTGTTTTTTACGTCGTTGAGTAACTGTAAGTAATGTTCCGCGTCAATTTGGTTTTCCTTGAACACCTCTATGCCTAATTTGGGCAGGTAGGCTCTATTGTGAGAATCCAACGAAATATAATTGTATGGTCGAAACCAGAACAGTCCCATGGTGACATTCCACTTGATGCCTCGTTGCTTAGATACGATATCAAAACATTCTTTCACTTTCAGGGCATCATTCTGCAACACTGCAACGAACAAGTTCCATAGAGGTTGGATGTCGGTATGCGCATTCTCTCTCCAGTAGAATGTAGCCTTCATGTTGTTGACAACTGGTATTCCATCAAAGTCTGCTGGAATATTTGCCTCAATTCCTAATTGCACTTTGAAGTAATGGCAAAGTTTTATTCTGTTTTCATTTGTGATACTTCTGTTGAAGATGCCATATACAGTAAATGGATCAATGTCGGAAACGTGTCCTCCCTCTTTTTTCGCTTTGATATATCCAACGAATTTCTTATCCAGATTGTAGATTATATCGATTAATGGTTTTCTATCATCTTTGAATGTCTGCAGTTTGTCTGCCATTTCAATATAAAACGGAATCCAAGTAAGGCGTTTGTTCCAACCGAGGTTTTCTATTGCCTGTACAATTTCTGGGCGAAGTGTCGTTTCAAATAATCCATCTTTAGTGTTTGCCCCAGAGGACATGGATACATGCCAAAAGCGTTCCCTGCCATTGATGTCTATAATTTGAAAACGATTAAGTTTCTTTACAACAGTTTTTCCAAAATTCGTTATCCATGAGTTGAACCTTTGAGTATACTTTGTGTTTCCATAATGCTTTATGCTCAACTTTTTACATGTAGACTTGTGCTCGGGCTCGTTGTAAAAAGCCATTAACGCATCTTTGTAATTTGGGCTGGTTACATCGGGGTTAGAAAGAATGTCTTCCCACTCTTTCACTGTAATGTCTATTTTACAAGAATATCGGCCATTGTCAGCCGTAACGAATATTTTATTCATTTTTTTTCTGTTTTCTTTGATTGTCGCCCTTAATCTTGTGGCAGTTATATTGTTTTATAATATTCTTGGAAAGCAGGAGTTTTGGCAGAGAAGGTGTATTGTGGTCTCGCCTTTCTTTGTGCATTAAATAAATTAGGCAATTACACACCTCTGCATTGCAAAAATACGAAAAAAAAATGACAAAATCAATCATTTCAGAAGCATATTTCTCATAATGTAACCACTTGGCTCCAAACAATCTTCCGTAATCGATTTTGCTTTTGGGACAGGGGCGCCATCGTTTGGTGGCTGTGCTGTGCGTGGATTGAAGGAGATGGGGGCTGGAATTAACCGAAGAGAAATTATCGCTTTTGGGTTTTTGCACACTTGGCGGTATTTGTGCAAAAATGCGTAAAAATATACGTTTACAGATATGATTTATTGTTAAAATGTGTAAAAGTTTTATGTTTTAAAGCATAGGAATTTGTAAAACCAAATAGCAAGATGGTACCCCTGAGTGGGGTAGATTGCCTTGAAATACACAGAAATGGGCTTGCCGGGGTTTACAAAAGTAAATGTTTAAGAACGTTTCACTTATTTGTGTGCCATTTTATATTGTAGTATCTTTGAAAAGCAAACAAGGAGAAATCTCCTCAAAAACAAAGAAATTATATGACATACAATATAAAAAACTCTACTACTCGTATCTTTATCGTTTTTGTAATGGCACTCGCGTGCTTCGCGATGAATGCACAACGCCTTGCAAACACCAACGAACACAATCGTGGAACGGTAGAACAACAAATGGCAAATTCAGCCCTCAATTATACAGGCCAGAAAGTGGATGCATTGCTCAAGCTTGCATTCTCATTCCGTGGCACTCCTTATGTATATGGTGCTTCTCGTCCAGGCGCATTCGACTGCTCAGGTTTCACCAGCTACGTGTTCCGTCAGTTCGGCTACAACCTTGACCGCACCTCTGGTGGTCAGGCCAACAACGGACGTAGCGTGAGCCGCAACGAACTCAAACCTGGCGACCTCGTATTCTTCAACGGTCGCGCTCGTGGCAACAGAATTGGCCATGTGGGTATCGTTACTGAAGCCGACAACGGCAATGGTACATTCAAGTTTATCCACGCTGCAAGTCGTGGTGTTCGCGAAAGCCACTCAACCGAAAGCTACTATGTAGTTCGCTATATGGGTGCTTGTCGCGTGATTGAATAAGCCGCACAAAAAGTAGAATAATAGAATAATTCGTAATATATATAGAATCAGAGCCACTCGTGAGAATGGCTCTGATTCTGTTTTTGTGTGTACTATACATGTGCACAATTGTTACAAACGATGCAGCATTTGTACTACTCCGGGACCCGGGATTCTGAATTTGTCACTATAAATGTTCAGTGAATCAACCTCTTGCTTCTTGTGTATCGAAATTATGGGAATTTAGGGAAAACATATTTTCAAAACCAAACGATTGGTCATTTTTCCTTTTTTTTTTGTATATTGCAAAAGTAGGGAATAACTCGGATAACCCTGCCTGTGAGAAACAAAAGATAGCCTTATGCATCTATGAACTTTCTGGGTTTAAATTGGATATAATCGGTGTATTTCTCTCCAGCACTCGTTGACTTTTAAAAAAAACATCCCCTTTTTGCTATTGCCATCGCTTTGTGAAATACCTATCTTCGCGCCAGAGTTCTTTTACGTATTGACATTTCGGTATCGTCTTAACTTCCGAGCGACGCAGGAGCGATAACTTCTTCACTCCTTAACTCCCATTCAGGTGTTTCACCCTGCGTATTATTTTTAATGGCGATTATCCATTCTTTGTTTCAAAAAGCCCTACGGCTACCAAATCGCAATCTCGCGACAGGTGTTCGCTTACAGTTTCCAATAGAAAATTTAACCACAAAGCCACGCCATCTTCTTTATTCACAACGAGATACACACCCATTCCACTGCCAAAATGGTATCGAAAAGGTGTTTCGGGTGTTT
>JAUNNJ010000044.1 GCA_030531495.1 Bacteroidales bacterium | reverse complement strand
CGAGTACCAGCCCTAAATTTTTCAATTCAAAAAAGTTTTACCGGACAGCAATATTTCGAAATATTGCTTCAAAATCATAATGTAAAGTTGATTACCGGTCCCCGACGTGTGGGCAAGTCGACACAGGCATTGTTGATATTGAAAAACAAGAATTTTGCATATCTCAATTTCGACGACAACAATTTGCTTGAAAAATGGGACGAAGAGCTCGTGATGCATATTCTCAATGATATATATCCCAATTATGAGTATCTCCTTCTCGACGAGGTGCAAAATGTGCCAGGATGGGACATATGGGTGAGCAAGCTGTACCGACGCGGCATTAATATGGTGATAACGGGAAGCAACGCCAATATGCTTTCCGGAGAGATGGCAACACTGCTCACAGGGCGCTACCTCGAAATCAACATGCTACCCTTTAGCCTTAAAGAAACATTGGAATGGGAAAAGGTGGAATTAAGCAAAACTGACACTTCGCAATTATCGCAAGTCGAATCCATACGTGAGGAGTACCTCCGCCTTGGCGGATATCCCGAATCCGTAGCACTGCGCGCAATCACACGGAGCTACCTTTCGTCGCTATTTGATTCCATCATTTATAAGGATGTGGTGAAACGGCATAAGGTGAGAAATGTGACAGACCTAAACAATATCGCCCATTATTTGCTGTCGAATTTTTGCAACACCTTGAGCTACAACGACGTGAGTGCGGATTTAGGTTTATCGAGCGTAGCTACTACCAAGAAATTCATGGATTATTTGCGTGAGCCATACCTTTTCTATTATCTTCCGCGATACAACAATAAGTTGAAACTAATGAAAAAGGCTCCACAGAAAGTGTATGTAGTGGATAACGGTTTCGTGGCAGCCAAAGCCTTCAATCTTAGCGAAAATTTAGGAAGATTGCTGGAAAACCTTGTGTTCGTGGAACTCATCAGAAGAGGGTATAACACCGAAAATTCGCTATTCTACTACCGCTCGCGCAACAACAAAGAAACCGATTTCGTGACACGCAATGGCACCAGAATAGAAGCCTTGATTCAGGTGTGTTACGACATGACAAATGAAAAAACCAAAAAACGCGAAATCGACAGCATAATAGAATGTGCTGAAGAACTGAAATGCGAAAATTTGATAATTGTCACAGCCTGCGACCACCGAACCGTGGAGAGCAAAGGCCACACCATAAAAATAGTGCCAATCACAAAATTCTGATTTATCCCAGCAAGCACATTAGAGCATGGATAAGATTTCAGTTTATCATAGTGCCAGGATTTGCGCTATATTGAACGAGCATAGGGACTCCTATGTGAACGAAAGATAGCACAAATCATGCCTATGAGAAACAAAATAGTGCCATTTGCTCCTAATGAACTTTTTGGGATAATAATAAAAAGCAGTAGGCTTGCCAAGTGATGGGCCTACTGCTCTTTTTATCTGATAACCGTGCTTTTTTGCGGGTCGGGGTTATTCGCTTAAGGTGAAGGTCATTTGCTTGCCGTCGCGGTAACGGGTGAAGGTGCCGCTATATGTACGGCCGTTCCAATGACCATCGAAGTCGCCTGTGAAATCTTCTTTGCCGGGCTCAGATTCGTTGAGCACCATATTGCCGCCATCGAAATTGCCGTTGATGTCCATCACATAGCCGCCTTTGGTGTAGCGGTAACTGCCATAGACTGAACCGTCGGAACCAATGTGAATATTCATTGTAATTGGATATTTGCTGATGCTGCCAGATAGGCTATGCTGCCCATATGGGCTGGCTGGAGCTGGCGCGGGTGCGGGCTCTTCTGGTGCTGGCGCAGCGGCCGACGCTTCCGATGCGGCAGGGGTGCCAGCCACATCTACCATCTCGGTATTTTGCCCGTAGGACGTGTCTGAAATCTTTGTGATATTGTTGGAATAGATAATATACCCCACCGCCACTAAAGCCACGACGACAGCCGCCACCAAAGCGATTATCAGCCCTACATTGCTCCTTTTCTGAGGCTCTGGCTCTGGGGCATAATATGGCTCTTCGGGAACAAATGTTGGGGGCACTGGGTCGATAATTTGGGTGCGTTCAAACATTGCCGACAACGCCGGAACTTCGGCAGCTGGTGTCCATTCCGCCATGCCTTCTGTCCACACCAATGTGTCGGGAGTAATCAACCCTGCCAACTGTGCTGGGCTGCATGGGCCTTGACGCAGGCGATTATCATCTACAAAATAAAATAAAGTTTCGTCCATTGTATAAAATCCATATACTATTTTTACTGCACAAAAGTACAAAAAAAAATCTTCATATCGCCAAAATTCCACTTAGTCTTTTTTTATTGATAAGATTATGGTGTTTGGCATAATCTGCCGTCTCCGACTACTTGTGGTTTGGTCTATTTTGATGCGGTTGCCCTGTGGTGAGTCTGAAAAATCTTTTTATAAGTGAAATTAAATTCGTACTTTTGTAATAAAATAACCAAATAAGGGAAATTTATTTACTATTTAATTAATTTTTTATGAGAATTATTACTTCTTTTTTGATTGCACTCGTTTGTTCTTTGGGTGCAAGTGCACAACTCGCGCAATGGGATTTCAACAAAGTGAGCAAAGATGCCAATGTTCACACCGCTGAAGACGGTACCATTGTTGTGGATTTCCAAAATCCAGCAGTCATTCAAGACTACTCTGGCGAATACATGATCAACGCTCAAAACAGCGACTGGTACGCCACCTTCGATGTGTATGCCTCAACTCTCGTGGGCACCTACACCCTTTCTGATTTCGACGCTTTCTACACCAATATGATGTCGTGGGTCACTTTCGACTCCTACTATCCATCAGCCATCACCTTCGTGTGTGCCGTTGAAGATGGAAAATATCAAATCAACATCGATATGGAATCTGACGGACAGAAATTCAAAATTCACATGTGGGCGCCAGCACCACCAGAAGGAGCGCTCGACTACGACACACAAATCGGTGATGTGGACTATGAATACACTTCTGGCGAAGAAATTCAAATCGTCGACCGCCACGATATGGGCGAAAACGATGTGGTAATCGAGTTCCAGGCTGCAGATGGCTCAAATGGCGCAGTGTTCCGCATGATGCTCGACGCTGACAAGGTTGACCCAATCAACATCATCCCAGAAGGCGTTTATCCAATCAACGCCACCGGTGCAAGCGGCACATTCACTGCTTCTGTGGGTGCAGTAAACGGCACAGTGATGCCTTGCTACTATGCAGTGTTGCGCAGCGGCAGAGTCACCAAGCCCTACTTCCTCACCAGCGGCACAGTGGAAGTGAAGCACACTAAGGCGGGCACAGCAGTTATCGTCGACGCAAAGAACTCTTGGAACGTGCCAGTGAAGCTCAAATATGCTCCTGAGGCAACAGGTATCAGCGACGTGAATGCAAACAATGCATCTGCCGACGGCTTGTTCTTCGAAAACGGCCAAGTAGTGGTAGTGAAAGGCAACCGCAAATACAACGTGTCTGGTGCCCAAATGAAGTAACCAGTCTGCGATAAAACAGCATACCTAATATTATGAGGAGATAGTGCCGGTTGTGCACTATCTCCTCATCTTTTTGCTCAAATGTAAAGATTATTTATTTGTATCAATGACCAGTGCCATGGCATTGTGGACATGTGATTTTGCCTGTGCCATATAGGCAAAAACCTTTTTGTCCACCATAACCATCTCCTCCACAACGCTCACATCCCCATATACATCTGGTTTTCATTTTATACTTGCAATTTTTAGATATGCAAATGTAGTGAAAAGTGGCGTAAGCACAAAAGATTTCTGCCGACACGCAGTGCCCGGATAAAAGAAGGAAAAGTATTCTGGATGGAGGCCAGTACTTTGCAAATTGCTTCCAAACGTGCAAGTGTCTGGAAATCTTTGTGTTTATGGGTACTGGTTTCCAACCAGGGGTGTGAGGGCTTTCGTTTTCCGTAGGCAAAATCTCCTTCGTCGATTTTCCCCACGGTTACTCTACTGCTGGCTTCCAGCCAGAACATGGTGTTTGGCATAATCTGCCGTCTCCGACGACTTGTAGGTTTGTCTATTTTGATGCGGCAGTCCTGGCCGGCATGAAAAAAAGCACTTGGCAGAAAATGAATAGCCAAGTGCTTGATGGGAGAGTGCGAAGTGGGCTCTGCTACTGAGAGCCACCGCTATACCGCTTTATTTTTTCTTCTTTGAAGATTTCTTTGAACTGCCCTTTGAAGAACTTGATGAGCCTGTGCTCACATCGCTTTTCTTCACATAGAAAGAGTTGAGACCCACGCCGTGGTACGATACGTTGCTTGAATAGCGACCACCAGAATATTCCTGCTTCACAGAGATGTCGCGTACCATGTAGCGATCGCCACCCTGGTCGTCGCAAACGATCCACACGAGGAGGTGACGCTCGATTGGAGTGCCAAGCACAGTGCGCTTCACTGTCCAACCGTTGCTGCGGATAATGGCCTTAACAGGCTTCCAGTCGGGATATTGATTCTTTGCATAAGCCAGACACTTAGCTGCGAGAGAAGCGTCGTTCATACCAGCCTTTGGCAGTGGTTGGGTGTTGGCTTCGATTTCGGCTTGCTTGCGTGCTGCTGCGCGTTGTTCTGCCTCTTCTTTTTCCTTTTGGATTTTCGCCTTCAGTTCAGCCATTTCGGTCAATGGATATTTTTCAAGCACTTCAGCCGACACTTTGCTCTTCTGCTTGTCCATGTCTTTGTTGAAGTTCTTCCATTCCTTCGAGTTTTCGTCAATTTCGTCGGGGTGATATTCCACTGCCAAGTTACGCAAAGCCACACCATTTGCCCACAGATAGTCGGCAGCACCTTGGCATTTAGCTTTCTTGAGCAACTTCAAGTGAGCGTTCATCGATTTGTAAACGCCATCTTTTTCCGAACCTTGCGAACTGATATATGTGTTCAGTGATTTATAGAATTCACTGCAGTCTTTGTCCACCTTTTCATACCAAGATGGCACCTTGTATTTGTCTTTATGGTTCAGGATAGCATCGGCAACAGAGAATTTGTAAGGGCCCTTGCGGGTTGACATACGTGCCTCATTTTCCCAGTCGATTTTCTCCAAATCCACTTTATCTTTCTTTGTGGCTTTAGCTATTGATTCCTTCAAATACCAAACCACATAAGCATAGTGTTCGCAGAGCACATCGATAGAACTTTCAGGGGTCCAGTCGTCGTGCAAAGCAGCGTGCTTGTAGTTGTCATCCGAAAGGAAACCTTGACCAACGAGATTGAGAGCCTCTTTTTCAAGTTGCTTTTTGCCCTTCTGCACCTCTTTGTCGACTTTGTCTTCAACCTTGTCAACAGCCTTGTTCTTTTCATTTTTCACTTCTTGCTTCACCTTGTTCTTGGCTTGCTTGAGCAAATTGCCAAATTGGGCGTGGGCACCCATGCTCACAGTGAGCATTGCACCAAGCGCTACGATTGTTTTCAGTTTCATATTCAAAAAATTAAGTTTATCTTCTATTCAAAATTCCGTATTCTTGCTATGTACGAGATTGCAAATATATTAAATTGCTTGGGATTTCGCAATAGTTGAGCCCGAATAATTCAAAAAAGTGCATTAGAGCCAGATGGCTACATTTAGCGGAAGATGATTTCCTTGATTACTTCTCGGCCGAGGGCTTCGTTGATGCGGGTGATGAGCGATGAGCGCGATAGCATCAGCTGATTGCGCAGCGGTGCGCTGCTGATGGTGAAGGTGAGCACACCGTCTTTCACCGAGCGGGCTGTGGTGTAGCGGTTGATTCCGGGTCCCACGAGTTCGGGCCACATTGCCAAAGCGCGTTGCTCATCAAGGCGAACGTCGAGGCGTTCTTGTCGCAGCACTTGATTGATAATATCTCCTACCGATTGGGCATTTGTGCGTTTCATAGAGCGTCGGAGTTTTGATTTGAGCGATTAATAAGCGTGCACACACCATTCTCCACATTGAACATGGCAAAATCGCCACTCACTCGGCGCACTATCTCGTCGAGGTGGGTGCGGTTGGTATCGGTGATAAAAATCTGCCCAAAGTGGTCGGCCGACACCACTTCGATGATGCTCTCCACGCGCTTTGCATCGAGTTTGTCGAAAATATCGTCGAGCAGCAGAATCGGTGTGGAAGCCGTATGGGCCTTGAGAAATTCGAATTGGGCAAGGCGAAGCGCAATGGTATAGGTCTTGCACTGCCCCTGCGAGCCGGTTTTGCGCATCGAATGTTCGCCCAAAAGCAATTCGATATCATCGCGATGCACCCCGCGCGTGGTGTAGCCGATAATGAAATCGCGCTCACGAGTGGCTGCCAAATGCTCCTGCATAGTCGCCTCGTTGAGGTGGCTCTTGTAGCTCAATCTCACCACTTCTCCGTCGCCGGCAATGGCATTGTAATAGCGCATGAATATGGGCTCAAACGCCTCAATCCATCGCTTTCTCTCAGCGTGGATATAGGTGGCAAGCGAAGCCATCTGATGCTCCACCGTTTCGTAGAGAATGGGGTCGCGGAATTCCTTCTTAATCATCGCGTTGCGCTGCTCCACAGCCTTTGCATAGCCGATGATGGCATTCAGATATTCCTTATCGCCTTGCGAGATAATCATGTCCATGAGGCGTCGGCGTTCGTCGCCAGCGCCACGAATCAAGTCCCAGTCGCTGGGCGAAACCATCACGAGCGGCAGCAAACCGATGTGCTGGCTCAGGCGTTTATATTCCTTGCCGTTGCGGCGTGCCACCTTGCGCTTGCCGCGTTGCATACCCATCGACACATCCTCAGTGGCATCGTGCCGAGTGTATTGCCCCTGCAGCATCATAAAGTCGGCACTATGGGTAATCACGCTCGAATCGGTCTGGTTGGTCGAACTCTTGCAGAAGCTCAAGTAGTAGATGGCATCCAGAATGTTGGTTTTCCCCATACCGTTGTTGCCAATCAAGCAATTCACCTTTGGTGAAAACGACAGTGCCGCCTCCGCAATGTTCTTGTAATTGAGAATGGATATGCTATTGAGTTTCATTACCGCAAAATTAGTCAAAAAAGTTGGTTTGCACTCGCCATTTTTTAAGAATCAAAAATATTTAATGAGCCAAACTATAAATAATCTTCAAAAAAGCACTAAATTTGCATAAAGCCACTCATAATTCAAAGACTATGACAAAAAAAATACTCTCATTCATCCTCTTTGCGTTCTGCTTCACTGCTGTGCAAGCCCAGATTGTGGAAATTGCACCAGAAGAAAAGATTGATACCGACAGTTTGATTCGCGACTTTGATAGCCGTCCGTTTTTCGGGCTCTATAAAGACAACTACTTTGTGGGTGGTACCACCATCGGCAGTAAGCCCACCAGCCACAACAGTGATGTAAAATTTCAAGTCAGTATTGCGCAGCGCCTCACCAAGAGTGTACTTCCTTTCAACACCTACGCCTTCCTCTTTTATTCACAGAAGTGTATGTGGAATGTGTTTGAAAAGTCGCTCCCTATGCGCGACTTCAACTTCAATCCTGGGCTTGGCCTGTCGAAATTGCTTATCAACCGCAATCGCGTAGTGGGCAAGGTGACACTGATGATTGAACACGAGTCGAACGGGCGCGACAAGATGTATGACCGCAGTTGGAATAAAATCTCACTTGCTGGCAACATCTATGTTACCCCTAACATTATGATTCACGGCAAATACTGGGTTACCTATATCGATAGTAAACAAAACCAAGACATTTTGAATTACTGCGGTATCTATCAAGCCGGCATTCAATTCCTGAGCAACGACCTCCGATGGGTGTTCTCTGGCACTTTCGTGAAGAGAAAAGGATGGAACCTCAATGGCAACACTATCATCGACATCGGTTGGCGCCTGCGTAAAAACGACAACCAATTCTTGATGCTGCACTACTACAACGGCTACGGTGAAAACCTGCTCGACTACAACAAGTTCCACTCACGCCTACGCATTGGCCTACTTATTAAGCCAAAGTTTTTCAGCGATTTCTAATCACATTTCCGAACGATGGACCACCTTGTGAGATTTGCAGTGGGCACCTACACGGTGCTGGGCGGCGAGGGAATTGTCACCTATTCGCTACAGCCTCGCACGCTGGAAGTGAAGCGCCTCGGCACCATTAAGGTAGACAACCCAAGTTTTCTCACCATTTCGCCCAATAATCGCCACATCTACGCAGTGGGCGAAAGCGGCAGCCAATCGAAAGTGCACCACATCCATGTTGAAGATTTTACCACACTCTTACCTGCCGAAAGTGTGCATTCTGCCGACGACCCTTGCCACATTCTCCATCTCAGCGCTCACACTATTGCCATTGCCAACTATAGCGATGGCTCGGTCCAACTTTTCGATATTGCCAACGATGGCACCTTGAGCGCTTCGGCACAAGTGATAAAATTTAGCGAGAGCGGTCCATCGCCACGCCAGCAAAGCAGCCACATCCATTTCTGCGCCATCACACCCGACGGCGAATATTTGCTTGCCGACGACCTCGGTGGCGATTGTATCCACCATCTGAAAATAGTGAAGCACAACGACGGCACAGCACGCCTGCTGCGATTCGGAAAAACCGCTGTCCATCCCGAGGCGGGTCCGCGTCACATCAGCTTCAGCCCAGACGGAAATTTCGCTTATCTCATCACCGAGTTGAGCGATGAAGTGATGTCGTTTCGCTACCAATGTGGAATGCTTTCGCTCATCCAGACCACCACAGCCGCTCCTGAGCCTGCCCACGCATCTGGCCACATCATGGTGCACCCCAATGGCAAGTGGCTCTACGCCAGCGTGCGTCGCACAGGCGATGGCATTGCCGTTTACCATATCGCCGACGACGGCCGACTCACACAAGTGGCCTACACTCACACAGGTCTGCATCCACGCCACTTCAACATCACCCCCGATGGCCAACTGCTGCTCTGCGCCCTTCGCGACAGCGACTCTATTGAAATCTACCACATCAACCCCGACGACGGCACACTTGAGCACGCCAATCGCAACATCAACGTGAAAAAAGCCGTCTGTATTCAATTTTTCAACACATAATGAAACATCTCGTCATACGCCCTGCCACTCTTGCCGATGCCGCAGCACTACTCAGCATCTACGCACCTCACGTGACTCACACCGCGGTAAGTTTTGAAGAAACTCTTCCGACAGTGGAGGAATTTAAATCGCGAATGGAAAAAACTATCACCGACGGGTTTCCATATCTGGTGGCAGAATGCAATGGAGAGGTGGTTGGATATTGTTACGCAGGTTTGCTCAACAAGCGGTCGGCATGGCGATTCACTGTAGAAACATCCATCTATATAGCAGAAAACCAACACCGAAAAGGCATTGGTCGCTTATTGATGAATGCGCTTGAAGAAGCGCTCCGTGCCCAGCAGCGCACTTGCTGCATCGCCATCATTGCCTATCCACGCACCGACACCGATCCCCATCTCACAAAAGCCAGCGTCACATTTCACGAAAGCCTCGGTTACCAAATTAAAGGTCACTTCACACGCTGCGGCTACAAATTCGGCCGTTGGTATGATGTGGTGTACATGGAGCATCAAATCTAATCCCCCCACCTTTCAATAAGTGGAAGAATCATCAAGAGGTGCATTCCATTCCAATACACGTAACTTCTGCAAAAACCATATCATCCACTCGCTGATGTGCGGGTGGAGTTTCGGAGGCGGATTGTGCGGCTATTTGTTTGAGAATAAAGGTGTTGGCGTTTGTTTATTGCTTAATAAGTTTGCCGTTGCGAATCACGAGTCCTGGTGTGGAGGCGGGAACTTCGATACCCTGCAGGTTATAAGTCTTTGCGTTGGAAGCGTGATCTGAATGGATGTCGTTTACTGTAGTGACGATTAAAGAATCGTTGATAGTCTTCTCCAGCCACGCCAGTTGTGTGCTGAACCAGTTTTTCTGTGTTGCCAGATTGCTTGCCACTGATACGTAGGAGTTGCCGTAGGTGTCGCATACAAAGCGGCGCGAAGCATTGATTGCAGTGGAGTTTTTGGTGGAGAAATCGCTGAGTCGCTCGTTTATGGCAGTGTTGAGATTATTCTTGATGTTGAGCCAAGTCAACACATACTTGTTGTTGAAAAGATGGTTAGAACTATTGAAGAGGCTCTCAAAATAGAAGTCAGCACCCGAGTGGTAGCGCGAGAACTTTTCCTTCATCTGGCGTGACGTGTCAAAATCCCACAAGTTGCCCATCACGAGTTTAGATTCCGGCGTGTCGTCATACTTGGTCATATACAGGTTTGAGCCGCCCGAGTCCCATGTGCCCAGAATATCGTGAGCAAGCAGCCATGATGCCATCGACAGCACGTCCATATAATCGTCGTAGGTGCCTTGATTAATCGACTTCTCTGCATCGATGATATACTGTTGGATGTAGGTGATTTGTTCCTCGGTCACCTCGTCGCTATCGGGATACTTGAAGGTGTAGCCATAGCGGTTGTCGGAAAAAAATTGTGTTTTGAAATAGAGATCCTCGTTCCACCAGTAGGCGTCGCGCTCCACGATATAGCCCTTCTTGGTCACGTCGAGGCGACAGTCGGTGTTGCGCTTCACGTTCTCAATCAGCAAATACAGTCCCTGGTAGGTACCGTTGATAAATACATTGCAGTATCTGTATTGAGGTGTCCACTGCATGCCCATGAGTTCGTTGAGCATGAGTCCTGCCACTGTGTTGAGGTTACGGTCGTCGCGCATCAGTCTCCAGTCCTTGTCAATGTAGGCATCGCCGCCGCGAAACAGAAGATCGGCCTTCTGTTGCAACTTGATTTTATAGGGCTTGGGGGTTGATTTTGCGCTGGTATTGCCCGTTACACGCACCGTCATGCCGCTCACGCCCTTCTCATAGTCGCCGCTATTATAGAGCGTATCGCCCAGCAACGTCACCACCAGGCGGCCGGGTATTTTCTCGGCATTGGTGATACCGGTGCCGAAGGCTCCCGATGGATGGTCCACAAAGTCGCAGGTGGGCATCACGCTGTCTACCGTGGTGATGTCGAGAACGAGCAGGTCCACTTTGTTTGTATTGTCGCGTGTCACAACAGTACCTGTTTGGCTCCAAGCCAGAGGAGCAATCATAGCGATTACCAATATCAGTAGTAGTCTTTTCATGTTCCTAAATCCGCAACACTATTATTAATGATTTTTGTAATATTTTGAGCAATAAAAAGTGGCAAAGAATGGTGTCATATTTGAATTTATGCTGATATGAGTGTTGCAATAAAAATGAGCAAAACACACAACATGACATAGCAAAATTACAAAAAATTATGAAAGAAACAATCCTTTTGTCCATTAAAAATATTGCCATTTGTTTTTAATGATCTTTTTTTGGGGGGGCAATATCACACTCCATGCTTTCGCTAGTAATCGATTCTACGCTTGGCAAATGAATATCAGTAAAGCGAAATCATCCGCTCGCAAATGTGATGTAGAATTTCAGCGGCGGACTCAGCAACGATTTATTTGAGGATGAGTGAATTGGTGTTCATGCGGCGCATGTATTGCTGGATGAGCGATTTCAGTTCGTTTTCGAGTGCGGAATGTTGGGGCACTAAAGATATTTTTTTGTATTTTTGCCGTTAGAAACTATAACACAAACATATATGGACGAAACATTATACTACTATGTAGAAAACGGAGAGAGAAAAGGACCTCTTGAAGCATCGCAATTGGCTTCGGTTATCACTCCAGATACACAAGTTTGGACACCAGGGATGACCGAATGGATGGAAGCAAAAAATGTGGAAGAACTGAATCAGATATTTAATTCAGAAACCACAGCAATTCCGACTCCACCATCAATGCCTGCACAACCACAAGTGCCACCGTTTTCACCTACTCCTGCAACTCCTGCAACTCCTGCAACACCAAATTTTGGTGCGCCTGTAGCACCTTATACCACCGCGCCAGCTCCTCAAAAGAAGAACAATAACGTGCTGATTGGAGCATTGGTGGCTGTGGCTGTCGTTGCTTTGGCGGCTATAGGTTATATCATTTATAGCAACTACACAACGAAGGTGGCAACCACCACATACGGGACCACTGCTACCGACAACACATTAGTTGACGACCCTGCTGCAGAGGGGATGAATAGCGACCAATATCCCTATGAATTCCTGCTTGAGCGCTCAGTGACCTACGACGACATCGCCGGTAAGTCGTCGGCAGAACTTCGCATTATGCGCAACTACATTTTCGCCCGCCACAGCTACATTTTCAAATCGGCTGACCTTCGCGAATACTTCAGCCAGTTCTCTTGGTATACGCCCAAGTACGTCGATGTGACAAGAGACCTCTCGAAAATGGAGCAAAACAACGTGCAGTACATCAAAAAGCACGAATAAGACAACACCTCCACAAACATAATGAAATGGGATTGGAAATCACTACTTCCAATCCCATTTTCTATCTTATCTCCGCCCCCCCGAAAAAGCCTCGGCGCATCGGAAAATTGAAAAGCTCGTTGCCCCTCAAAAAAAGTTATTCTTCTTTTTCTTCGGGGGCGTCTTTGCCTTGCTTGAGGGCCTCTACGTAGGCGCTGATGCGGTGCAATTCCTGCGGAATCTGGATGCGCTGCGGACACGAGCTCACGCACTTGCCACATCCGATGCAGTGGTCGGCCTGACGAAGCTTAGGCACGCTGCGGTCGTAGCCCACAAGGAAAGCGCGGCGCGCTTCTTCGTAGCGTGAGTCGTTGGCTTTTTTCACCACATTTTCGGCGCTCAGGCACTTGTTGTAGTGCACGAGGATGCCCGGAATGTCGATGCCGTAGGGGCATGGCATACAGTATTTGCAGTCGTTGCACGGTATGGTCTGATAGTCGACAATCTGCTTCGAGATGGTGTCGTCGAGGAAATGCATCTCATCGGCGGTGAGCGGCTTGAGTGGGCTGTAGGTGCACAGGTTGTCCTTCAGGTGCTCCATGTAGGTCATGCCCGAGAGCACGCACAGCACATTCTTCGGCGTGCCGGCATAGCGGAATGCCCACGAAGCCACCGAGTGGTCGGGGTCGCGCTGCTTGAGTTGCGCCACCAGTTTGTCGGGCAAATTGCTCAAGCGTCCACCCAGCAACGGCTCCATCACAAACGCCATCAGGCCGCGCTTTTCCAACTCGCCATAAAGGTATTCGGCGTTGGTGTTGTAGTCGTTGATTTCCTTCGCGTGCTTCCAGTCGAGGTAGTTGAGCTCGATGAGCACGAAGTCGAATTTCACCTTACCCTCGTCGTGGAGCTTGAGCGCGTGGTCGAAGATAGCCACATCGCCGTGATAGGAGAAACCGAGGTTGCGAATCACGCCTTCCTCCTTCTTCTGGTTGAGGTAGTCCATCATGCCATTGTTGATGAATCGCGCTTCGAAAAGCCCCATCGAGTCGAGGCCATCCTCTTCTCTACTGCCGCCAATGTTGTGCCAAAGGTAGTAGTCGATATAGTCGGTCTGGAGGTCGGCAAGCGACTTTTCAAACATCGCAATCGACGCCTCGCGGGTGAATTCGTGCATATTACTCATCTTCGTGGAGATGAAATATTTCTTGCGGTCGTGGCGCGAGAGGGCGATGCCCACCGCCTTTTCGCTGAGGCCTTTGCAATACACAGGCGACGTGTCGAAGAGGTTCAACCCATGCTCCAGCGCATAGTCCACCTGCTTGTTCACCATTTCCTGGTCGATTTCGCCTTCGCCGTTTTGGCGCTCGCCGATGTTGTCGTTTTTAGTTGGCAGGCGCATCATTCCATATCCCAGAATCGACACCTTGTCGCCCGAGGTAGGGCAGGTGCGATAGGTCATCTTGCCGATAGGAGGCTCTTGTTCGCCCACCTGCTTGTCGCCTTTGGCGCAACTTACGATGGTGGGAGCTGCCACGGCTGCGGTGCCCAATCCCAGTCCCTTGAGGAATGAGCGGCGACTGAATATATTTTTCTTGATTTCTTTTTCCATAACTGACTGAGATTAAACTGTTTTGTGTACTTCGTGACCTTCTACATACATGGCTGCGTGGGGGCGTGCAGGGCACACATATTCGCACGAGCCGCAACCGATACACTTCTCGGTGTTGACCACCGGAATTTCAATAGAGGTGTCGTCGTTGGGGTCGCTGGGCACCATCTGAATGGCACCGGTGGGGCAATGACGGGCGCAGTTGCCGCAATCCACCTCATCGGTGAGCACCACGCAATACTGGCGACGCCAAACGGCATGCCCAATCTGGGTGCTCGACTTGTCGGCCACGCTGATAGGCTGGATGGCGCCAGCGGGGCACACGTCGGAGCAGGTGGTACACTCGGGGCGACAGAAGCCGCGGTCGAAGTTCATCTCTGGCTGCATAAAGCGCATAGGGTCGCTCGATGGGCGAAGCACACCGTTGGGGCACTTCGATATGCACAACTGGCAACCCACGCAGCGCTGCTCCATATTCTTCACGCTCAACGAGCCAGGAGGGGTAGGAATCACGTCGCGCTCTGGCGTTTCGCGGTCCTGAAGTACGGTCATACCGCCATCCACCTTCTTCAGCTGACCCATGGCAGCTTCAGCGCCCACGATGGCAGCGCCCACGATAATGGCGCGGCGAGTGGTGTCGGTGGTTTCGGCAGCGGCTTCCGCTTTTGCCTCCGCAGCTTTTTGTGGAGCGTGGGCATAGGTAAGGGCGCCGAAATTACACTTCTCGATGCAATTGCCGCAAGTCACGCAGCGCGAATAGTCCACCGTATGGGTCTTGAAGTCGATGCACGAAGCCTTGCAATTCTTGCTACACAAGCCACAGTTCTTGCACTTGTCGGCATCGAAATGCACCTTCAGCCACGAAAAGCGCGACACGAAGCCAAGCACCGTGCCCACAGGACAAATGGTGTTGCAATAGGTGCGACCACCACGCCATGCCAGCACGCAGATGGCAACGAAAAGCACAGCCGACACAGCAAGCACCGGCACGCTCTTCAGCCACACTTCCTTGCTATAGAACGCATAACTGTCGTAGTGCTCAGCAATGGCAGCCAGGCCGTTGTTGCACCAGATGTAGAGCGGCTGAAACAGGTTGTTCACGATGTAGCCATAAGTGCCGTAGGGCGAAAGCACCGTCACGATAATGCCGATGCCCAGAGCCACACCCACAATGAGCAGCACCAGCAACGGATAGCGCAGCCAGTTTTTCGCGCCACTGTAGGTAAAGCGGTTTTTCTTCTTGCGGCCGTGAATCCACGACACCACGTCTTGCATCACACCCAGCGGACAAATCACCGAGCAATAGATGCGGCCAAACATAAGTGTGAGCAGCACCAGAGCCACAATCACCACAGCATTCAGTGCCAACACTGCTGGCAAGAACTGTACTTTTGCCATCCAGCCCAACCACTGGTAGGTGACACCTGTAAAGTCGAGCAAAAGCAGCGTGATCAACACATAGAAAACCGCTGCAAGCGTAATTCTAACTTTCCGTAGCATATCAGATAATTTAAGTTTCAAAAGTCTTTAACTTGCTTACTTGCGAAAAAGAAGTTAAGAAGTTCGGAAGTTAGCTCCTTCGTCGCTTTGGGAAGTTAAGACGATACCGATAAGATGTCCGCTCGGCTACATCCGTCTTAACTTCTTTAACTTCCTAAAGAATAACTTCTTTAACTTCCGAATCAAGTGTAACTTGCGAAACTTGATTCAAATAATTATATTTTTATTCAATTTCATTACAAATCTACATAAAAACTCACAAATCCGCAAATGGAAGCCCCACGAAGTGAGAAGTTAGAGATTAGAAGTTAATTTCTATAATTTCTATATTTTCTATGCTAATAGACCAGTAGACTCACAGCCCCATTGACCCCCAGCCTTAAAAGGTTACAAATGAGCGGAAAGGGCTGAAGGCCCGACATGTGAGCGCAAGCGAACGATAACCCCGGTCGCAGGCCGGGGGAAGAAACACCCCACCCCAAAGCGGGCTGAAAGTCCGCGACCCCACCACCATTCCGCTCCGCTCAATCCAACAAAAAAAAGCCCCCAGACCCACCCAAGAGCTTTATGGTTATATTTTTTCTATCAGTTGGTTACACCTATTTCAGTTGGTTACATGTAACCGACTCGTTTCCTTCTTTCAGTAATTTGTATTTTTCATTGTTTTATCACATTCTTGAAAGCCACGAGCTTTGGCTCATGCCCTGCGCCAAGAAGTTTCCTAATTGCGTCCATGTCAATACAGTCTGAGGGGAAAGTAGAATTTAAATCTATCTTGTAAACGAGATACACCATAGCCCCTTTTTTAGTAGTTACTGCTTTTTGGATATCATTGCCAGTGAGGAAAATCGGTCCTTTCTCAAGTAAGTAAACATCACATTCCTTCTTGTTGGTGATGATGAGATAACCAGCGGTTGTGATGCCTTCGTCGAGGTGGAGCACATTCTGCTTGCCGCCTTTCTCGTTAACCTCGTTCTGTATTGCGATACCAAATCTCGAGTCGTTCTTGACTTGTTCCTTTGTATTGATGAATGACTGGCCTTCCTTGTTGATAACGATACACTTCACATCCTTCACTTCGGGATAGGTTTTAGTATCTTCGCTCTTTACTTTTGCGATGGCAGGTTCTGGATTCTCTCCGATGCTATTATCAACCACATAGAAGTGCTTGCGCAGTTCGGTGAGCAACGCCTCGTTGTTGCCCTCTGGATCTTGCTTATCAAGCGCCAATGAGAACACTTCATCAGTCCCGAATGGAGTGTATATCTTGCCGAGTGTCTGTTGGAAATGCTCTTTCAAGTATGTCTTGGCATTCACATTTGGGTGTGCTTGCATAGCATAGAAGGAGTATTTCTCGGTGAGCATTCTCTGTATCTCTTTGCGGAATTTCTCACGCACGTTCTTTTTCCATGCGTCTTTTTGCTGGCTGTTGTTGCGAGCATATAGAGAGATGACGTAAAGGAAGTTTACATCATAGTGGCAAATGAGCAGCGTGTCGCGGTCAAACAGGCGATTCTCAAAGTGGGTGTTTTCAAAGTGAGTTTTCTTCTTGTCGGTCACTTCCACCTCGTCCTTGTAGCTTAGTTCATTGTTCAGTTTGGCGCTAATGAAGAAGTTCGGTATCACGTTGTACCCCTCGGTTACATCATCGCGCAATTTTCCCACTTTCGCCTTCCACTCTTCATCTTCAGGTTCACCATTCATGAACAAATTCAGGTTCCACTGGATAACGTTTCTTGCGTAGGTAAACTGCTTGTAAACCGATTCCTTGCCCACTTGGTTGCCTCGCTTATAATACTTTGAGTCGCCAATGTAGTAGATTGGCTTGTCCTCGTCATGCGTGGTCAACCCCTGATAGCTATACATGTGGTCGATGCGCTTTCCATCGTCCTGTTCCTTCAATCCTGCAGGAATGTTGCGGTCACCCACAAGCTCGTCGATGATTGCCTCAAACACGATGTTGAAGTTCTTCACAAGAAGATACTCCTTTTGCTCGGTACTCACATAAACCTGACGCGCAGTGTCAAAAAAAGCGTAGCATAGGTCCCAAAGTTGGAGAGCCTTATCAGAGAAATACTTGTATTTTATCTGACGCAGGCGCACCTTTCCCATGCCGTTGAGATAGGTTTTAAACTGTCTGCCAGTAATCAGTTGGAAATTGCAGTTAATGGTTACAGGGAACCCATAGTGGTCGCTGATGTAGTTCAAGATAGAGAAAAAGATAACAAGTAGCTCTTCGTCGAAATTGATTTTACGCTTCTTGTTCACTGGCTTGATATAGATGGCATCCTTTCCTTGCACGATGGCATCGGTAGTGGCAATGGTGCGATTCCAGTTTATCTTGTTGAAGCCCGCATGAATGTTGCGCAGCACAAAGAAGAAGAAATTCTGGTTCTCCTTGTTGAACTGCACGAGCGACAGCAGGATGTCGAGGAAGGTATTGCTCAGGTGCCTGCCTCCCTTGCCCACCTCGGCTATCTTCTTGTGATAGACAATTGAGGTTTTGTTGCGCTTGTCGTTGTGGAATACCACGATAGAGCGGTAAATCCACACGGCGAACTCATAGATGAAGTCCTTCTCCTGCTGCGTCAGTGGGTTGTTAGCATCGAGGTTGATAATCTCCTCGGGGCGATACTTGCCGAAAACAAGTTCTCTTCCATCCACATCCTCTAAAAGCACCTTTGGAAGGATAAACACACAGTCACGAACGGACTCGTCGGTGTTGTAGAAATAACCGACGTAGTTCACGCTGACGTAGCCCTCGACGTTCTCAAGAGCGTCAATGCCCTTGAGCACGTCTTTCACGTCAACTGCCGCGTATTTATATTCTTCAATGATGATGCGCATTGTAAATTATCAAATGTTGATAAACTTTAAGAATGTAGTTCTCATTCTTATGAGTCTATCAATGATGTGATCGAAATACTCTTGTTGCTTGGATATGTCGTTGAAATCAACATTATACATTGTTTCAACGATATAACTTGATTTTACACCAGGCTTATTTTGCCAATCAAATGTAATACCTAATTCTTCTTCGATTTTGGTTTTGTATCCCTCAAGTTTATAGTATTTTTCCGTTGTTTCTCTAAAATACAAACCGACAGACAATTCGTTTCGTGTACGCGTTTGCTCTACACACAGATGACATTCTTTTTGACTGAAGAAAAAGTTATACCATTTGTCTGTTGAGGGAGTTGTTCGTCCGCTGAAATATTGCATATATTCAGGCTTCTGCCTTGCATAATCAAGAAAAGCAGCCCAAAAATCATATCGTTGGTCCTTTAGTGATTTTTTGTTATCTTCGGTTACTTCATCATCGTCCATCTCTACAATAATATCGTCCTCGTTGTATCCAGTCACTTCAACTCCAAGGTTGTTCAAGAACAGCTCTACCTTATCTTTTTGAACAACAGCATTGCCTTTCAGGTCGGCAGCATAGAACTTGTTGAAAGAAAGTTCGGTGCCGTCTTTGTCCTTAAATATTGAGCCCTCGAAGCCATAATCCTTGAACACATCGTTCCATAGGTAGAACACCACCTTGCCCACGAAGGTCTCGGGGGTGATTACACCATCTTTTGCCTTGCAGAAGAAGAAACCAAGTTTCTTATCTTCTGACTGGGTTGCTTCGCCTATCTGAGCGTTAATCTTCTCGAGGAATGACCACCAACTGTATTTGATGCCATTGACATCTATGGTCCAAACGAGTTCCCTGCCTGCTTCATCACGACCTTGGGCGATGGGCATATACTGCCAGTCCCAACGGCGCTTGAATGCGCTGTCGATGGGGAACAAGCTCTGGTCGCTGGTGTTCATTGTTGCCCAAATATAGAGATTGTTCGGCAACAGTAAGATGTCACCTTCAAGGACTTCCTTCACTACATCACGGCCTTTGTAAAGTCCGTTGATGGTTTCTGCATCAGCTATTGAAAGACCTGCAAGGGCTTTCTTCAGCTGCTTCTTCATGTCCTTATCTGCATTTATTGGATAGTCCGAGAATCCCCATTCATTGCGGTCGAGCAGTTGGAACAAGTCACCGAAAATTTGAGCACAGTTACCACGGTTGATTTCTTCGATAACGAGGAACTGCTTCTTTGGCTCTTCTTCGTTCTCTGCATAAAATTTCCAAGCATTGACGTATGCCTGCAGGAACGCTTGGTCAACAAACTCATAAACGATGCGGTCTTCGGTTACAACTTTGCCATTTTCCATAACTTTGTGACCTGTAACATCGCGAAGTTCCACCTCTTTTGTGGTCGGTTTATACGCACCCACAAAAGTAGAATAATCGCTATCGGGATGGAAGGTTGTGCGAATCACACTCTCGCCCTCAGTCTGTTCATTGATTGAATGAGACTTGCCAGTACCAGGAGCACCATAATAAATCTGCTGAAGAGAAGTAAGAGAAATATGATTGGCACCTCCAACTTCTTCAAATTCTTCATCTGTTATATATTTTGATGACACGAAATAGAGGTTAAACTCCTCTCCCTTCATATCAAGAGGTTCTATGATGTAAAACAGAGTTCCAACATCAGAAACAGAGAATTTTTTTGTATAAATAAAGAAATCCTTTAATGGGAATTTTCCTTCTGAGTTAGCATATTCTTTACAGTCTGCACCTGCTCGATCACCATCTCTGACTTTAAATGATGTTGAAATATCTATGCCATTTGCATGAAATATAACATTATATGTATTTCCTGCATTCCACCCAAATTGTTCAAAAAACTTCTTACCAAATTCTACTTGTTTTCCTCCATTTGGATTAATGTCATTTTTTCTTAATGGTTGAATGTAAATCATAATTCTTCTATATATTTACTCCATTGTTCCGCTACTGCTTTAGCAAATCCTGGGAAAGTTTTACTTCTTAATTTGCGTCTCTCTTCGGTTGAAATTTTTGTATTAAAAGAATCCGAATACCATTTTGGCAAAGATCTTCCACTTGAAAGAACAACCCTTGGACCTTCTTCTACCATATTGGTGGGTTCTAATTTTGGTAAATTATGTGTCCATAAACATGTTTTTTTTGATGCGGGGTCACCAAACCAAAATGGTTGTACTATTTGGTCGGGTGTCCTATAAATTGTATTCATGCATCCAACAGGATTTTCTATTGCCCAATGCTTTATATCCGTTTTTGTAAATTCCATGAAGAAACTTATTGCTTCTTCTTTCATTTTTCTCCTACCAATATGGTGTGGGTGCTCTCTGCGTTGTTCAATTGGCAAATGAGCATCGTCAGGATGATAAAGCCAACGGGCTCCACTAACAGACAGATATGTACATGGAGGATGAGCTATCATCAAATCCCATACTTCTCCTTCAGGTAGATGATATTCTTCTCCATTTTCTAATATTCCGCCATGTTCAGGAATGACTTTTAGGACATCCATCTTAAAATGCCATTCAGGATGTCCACCACTGCATTCTAGTATATCACAGCTGTAAGCATTATGTCCTAATCTGCGAAATTCTTTACAGATTGCTTGACTTTCTTCACATGCAATTAAAACATTCATT
>JAUNNJ010000001.1 GCA_030531495.1 Bacteroidales bacterium | reverse complement strand
ATAAAACGCCAAACAAACGCCCCATAAAATTTCAATTTTTGTGCAATAATTTTACAAAATATCTATTTGTATCTATTTGAGAATAAATAAATTACAAACAATTACATCAAAAGAACCGTCCCTTTGATGTATTGAAAGCGTTTGATGTATTCTGGTATAAAAAGCAGAGGCCCATCTTGCGATGAGCCCCCCTTTTTGTCACTAATTATTATTGCGAAAATTGATTATTTCACCACTTTTTCTGCTTTCATACTGCCGTCGGCATATTCAGTGCACTTGATGCACATGCCTGATGCTGGTTCGCTGATTTTCTGGCCAGCCACATTGTAGTAGTTTACATTCTTTACTACGCGGGTGTCGGCATTCACGTCGCTGATGCCAGTTGGCGTTTTCTTTACCCAAACCACATTGCTGCGATGCTCTTCACCACCACCACGATAGATGCTCTGAACACCAATCTTTTCGTAACCCTTGTCGTAGAAATAGATGGTTGCCTTATTGGTAGACGTGCTCATGAAGATGTCGTAGTTGCTGTCAGAGAATGCGTAAGGAATGTCGGTCATTGGTTCAGTCAAACCTACGAATACTTCTGGAGTGAACACGTAAGGAGCATCGTTGTAATATACATTATAATAAAGGTCGTTCACATTAAGGTCGTTGCCATCAACGTCTACTGTAGGAATCACAAATTTCACAACATTGAAGTTGGTGGATTCGCGAATATCGGCAGCAGTGAACACTGGGTCGGCTGGCGTCATGGCCTTGTCTTCTTGAGCCAAAAAGCGTGGAGCCACTACATCGCTGATAATATACAGATTGTTGCGTCCGCAATTCACCACGAGCGACGCAGGATACTCTGCGGCTGCATTACCGGCAGCATCTACTGCCATGCTGATAGAGGCGGTCTTGTCGTAGTTGAAATATGCCGATGTTCCAGTTCCTACCACTTTGGCATTGCCTGTGAGCACATACACGTGCGAATTGTAGTCTTCGTCCACGCCGAGGTATTGCTGGGTGGGCACTGTCCATGTTTTGCCGTCGGCCGAAACATTTGCTTCGACCACAGCATCAGGCAAACCGCTCTCCATGTGGTCGACATACACTTTGTCACCTGCGCTGAACACATTCACCATCGTGAAGGCTTCCGAGGTCAAATCAGTCGGGTCGTCCTTGTATTCCATACGACTGAGCCCTTTTTTTGCATCCGCTGGTTTAGCGACGGGCTTGTCGGGATTGACTGTATATTTAATATTGTAATCGCCCATATAGAACCATTCGCCGCTGGCATCACAGAGACCAACGAGGCAATTGTCGACCTGGGTGAGTTGGTTGTCTTTCCATGTGAATTTCACATCTTGGGTGGATTTGTCGACCACAAAAGACTCGCCAGAGGCATCTGGCACAAGACGCTGCACATAATATGGGTCACCGCCATCAATGCAATAGAGCTGTGGCAAATGCATCACAACCACGTCGTCAGCCTGCTTTTCACACTTAATCCATGGCGAACCCAAGCCCCAAACGTACGCTTGAGAAATCGGGGCCTTCACATAAACGAAGCCATCATCAGCCACATCCACGCCACCAAGACCGCCATCAACTTCTTGATAGTAGATGTCGCCCCAGCCCAGACCGTAGGCGTCAGAATTTGCATACATGTTGTCGAATACGGCGCCTGCAGGTGCATCTGAAATCACGGTCCCCACCGGTGCACGCTTTGCAGCCTTTTTGAGAGCCATTGCATTATTGCCCGATTTTTCAGCACGCTGGCTGAGTGAGCACTGCTTTTTCAACGGAGCTTGATTGCGTGCCACACCTGAAAGTTGAAAATCACTTGCCGAACTTACGACTCCAAACATTGCCACTAAGGCAACAAATAAAGTAAACTTTTTCATACGCATACTTTTTTCAAGTTAATATTTTCAAAACAAAGTTATCTCAAGACATTCAATTTATCAGCAAAGTTACAAAAAATATTTATTTTTCAAAATGTTTTTATCGATTTTTATAACATTTTGTAAGCCTTTTCTCAACAAACACATCTTTTCACCACGAAAAATTCTTTTTTTAGAATCGGTTTTCATATTTTTCACAACATTTAATAGGATTTTTCTCCCCTTCTTTCAAAAAAAAATTGTATCTTTGCTTAAATCTTTATAGGAGTATCATTAACTGCTCTGCTAAGAGGAAAACAATTACAAAATAAGAATACAATTATGAATACCGTAAGACCTTTCAAATTTGAGAAATCTGCAGCTTGTTGTTGCTGCGGAAACAGCACACCTGTAGTTGCCGCTGGCGACGACAAAGGGCTCAATATTGCTCAACTCGCAGAAAAATACAGCACCAGCCTCTATGGTGACAACGATAGCGTGGTGGCAAAACTGCAAGGACTCATCGGACAACTCAATAAACTTGAATCGGCAGAAGCAATCACTGTCGACGACAACTTTGAAATGGATTTGCACAGCGTCAACCACTGCTCCATGCTTCAAGGCGTGAAGGGAAAAGTGGTGGTCACCGACAACACTGGTCGCGAGCACCACATCACCGAAGGTGAAACTCTGCTCATTCCTGCAGCCACAACCCTCATCGAAATTGACGGCAACGCTGAAATGCTCCTCGCGAAATTCTAAGCGACACACTTTTTACAAACCCGCATATAATCGAAGAAAAAATCAGAGTGCAGCTCCTTAACCAGAAGCTGCACTCATTATATATATTAATCTATCCTTCTTGAATCAGCAAAAAAAAGGCTCTGCATTCATCGGCTGTCGCTCATTAAGTTTCTGCAACTTATTTCCTTCTTTCGCCATTGTTCCTCATCGTGTGGTGCCACGCACCACGAGGCGAGTTTTCACGATACGCTTTTCCACATGATCGATGGGGTGCTTACCTTCGAGGCGATCAATCAAAATCTTCACCGCCTCTTGACCCACTTCCACGCCACGCTGCTCCACGGTGGTGAGCATAGGGTCGCACGAAGTGGCACGGATACCGTTCGTGAAGCCACACACCATCACATCGTCGGGCACACGAAGTCCCATGCGTTTCACGGTGTGGAGCACACCTATGGCGGTATCATCGTTCACTGCAAATATTGCATCGGGCCTGTCGCGACGTGCTATCAAATCAGGAGTGACCAATTCAGCCTGCTCGCAGGTGTCGCACAATTTCACAAGCGACTCGTCAATCTGCATCCCATTTTTCAGAAGTGCATCCTTGTAGCCGTTGAAGCGATTCTGCCCAATTTCAAGGTTCATATCAGTGCCAAAATATGCCACGCGCTTGGCGCCTCTTTCAATAAGATAACTCACGGCATTGAAAGCGCCCATATAGTCGTCGACCACCACTCGGTTGCAATTGATGCCCGAACAAATGCGGTCGTAGAACACCAGTGGCACCCCGTTTTCGAGCATACGCAAAAAGTGGTCGTATCTTTTTGTGTCCTTCGCTTGCGACACGATGATGCCGCACACCTTATTCTGGAAAAAAGATTCACACAGTTCCACCTCGCGATTGTATTTCTCATTGCTTTGAGCCACAATAATGCGATAGCCCATTTTCGAGGCTTCTCTTTCTATACCGCTCAGTATCGACGAAAAATAATAGTGAATAATCTCAGGGATAATCACGCCTATCACTTTCGCTGGTCCAGTGCGAGTGTGGCGCAGTTGAGTGGCTATAACATTAGGATAGTAATTGTGCTCGCGAGCAAATTTCTGAATCTTCTCGCGCTGCTCACGACTGATGTTTGGACTGTCTTTCAGTGCACGCGAAACAGTAGCGACCGACACATTGAGCATCTTCGCTATATCTTTCATTGTCATCACTTTCTGATCTTCCATAAAGCGAATGGTTTTGATGGTCTATAATCCTATAAAAAAAATTCCTATACTTGAATTTTAAAACTAATTTTTAAGCTATTAAGAGAAACGAAAAGCTGCATGCCACCATTTGATGGAATCCCCCTTCCCCTTTCTCAACCACAACACATCTTTCTCCTAATTCCCGACTATAGTCTTCCTTAAAAAATTATAGGGCTGGATTGTTGTCCAGCCCTATAACCTTTGTGTTTCGGCTCAAGAAAAGGTTAAGTTTTCGTTGTGGTTAAATATATAGTTAGTTAGCAATCCATGGCAAAAGTATAAACAAAATTTTAATTATGCAAACGATTGCACAAAAAAAATTAAATTTTACCCTAAAAAGGTGCCTTTTCCTATTATGTAATGAGTTATTTTTGCAAAGCTAATTAATTTGCTAGCCTATGTCGTAACAAGCATAAACTGTGCATTTTAAAAAGTAATTAATATTTGCTACTTAAGTATATCAACCAAAATAAACTTTAAACTTTAATTTTTTTAATGATGAAGCAGGTAAACTTTAGAATTCCATTGCGAGTTCTGACCCTTCTGATGGGACTTATGATTTCCATCAGTGCCTTTGCGCAAATTACCGTCAACGGTAATGTAAAGGATGCTACTGGCGAACCTGTAATCGGCGCTTCAGTGCGCGTAGTTGGCACTACTGTCGGTACTACTACCGATTTCGATGGCAACTTCACGCTCACTAACGTCCAACAGGGAGCCAAGCTCCAAGTGTCTTACGTTGGTAGCCAAACCCAAGAGGTTGACGCTGCTCCTAACGTACAAGTAACCCTTCTCGACGACAGCCAATTGCTCAACGAAGTTGTAGTGATCGGTTATGGCGTTGTGAAGAAAAGCGACCTCACCGGTAGTGTGGCTGCACTGAAACCCGATGCTAAGAACAAGGGTGTCGTAGTAAGTGCTCAAGACATGCTCGCTGGTAAAGTTGCCGGTGTGTCTGTAACAAGCGGTGGCGGTACCCCTGGTGGTAGCGCAACCATCCGTATCCGTGGTGGTTCTTCACTCAACGCAAGCAACGACCCACTCATCGTTGTCGATGGTGTGCCTTTGGACAATGCTGGCGTTAAGGGTTTCCCTAACGGCCTCGGTATGATCAACCCTCAAGATATTGAAAGCTTCAACGTTTTGAAGGACGCATCTGCAACCGCTATCTACGGTTCTCGTGGTTCTAACGGTGTTATCATCATCACCACCAAGAAAGGTAAACGCGGCCAAAAGCCAACCGTTTCTTACAATGGTAGCGTGACTATGAACACCAAGAAGAAAACTATCGACGTGATGACTGGCGACGAATACCGCGCATTCATCAAGGAAGCTTTCGCAGGCAGTGCTCGTGAAGAAGAAGCGCTCGCAGCTCTCGGCAACGCTAACACTGACTGGCAAAACGAAATCTACCGCACTTCTTGGAGCCAAGACCACAATGTGCAACTTTCTGGTTCTATTGGCACCGTTCTTCCTTACCGCGTA
The DNA here is from genome assembly GCA_030531495.1 of Bacteroidales bacterium. Lineage (GTDB taxonomy): Bacteria > Bacteroidota > Bacteroidia > Bacteroidales > Muribaculaceae > Sodaliphilus. The sequence continues at coordinate 78,336 of JAUNNJ010000001.1, read as the reverse complement.
TCTCTCGGTTACACCAACGACCAAGGTATCATCAAGACCTCTGACTTCAAGCGCTACACTGCAGCATTGAACCTCAACCCATCACTCTTCAACGATCACCTCGTGATGAACCTCAATGCTAAGTGGATGTGGGGTAAGAACCGCTATGCCGACGGTGGTGCTATCAGCAACGCTGTTCGCTTCGACCCTACTCAACCAGTAATGGCTGCAGGTTTTGAAAACTTCGGTGGCTACTATGAATGGCTCACTTCTAATGCAAACGAGAAGGACGCCAACTGGCCAACCAAAACCAACACTAACGCTCCTCGCAACCCTGTTGCAATTCTTATGCTTAAGAACGACCGCGCTAACAGCCACTCTTTCACTGGTAGCGCCGACTTCGACTATAAGGTTCACGGTTTCGAAGATCTCCGCCTCCACCTCACTCTCGGTGGCGACTTCGCTGGTGGTAAGCAAACCACTGATGTAGACAATGGCTCTAACCTCGCCAGCTATTTTGGTAGCTTCGGCTGGAGTGAAGGTACAAAAGAAAACCGCACCCTCAGCATGTACGCTCAGTACTACAAGGACTTCAACAGCAAGCACCACTTCGACATCATGGGTGGTTACGAATGGCAACACTTCTGGCGTAAGCAAAACAGCGAATACCGCAACTTCTGGCCATCTAACTCTGCTGCCGTAGATTCAGAAGGCCATTCATTGGCAGGTAAAGAACACCAGCTCACTAAAGAAAACGACGGCAAGGGTTATCGCACTGAAAACTACCTCGTTTCTTTCTTCGGTCGTATGAACTACATCTACGACAACAAGTACTACCTCACCTTCACTATGCGTGCCGACGGTAGCTCTCGCTTCAACTGGCTCGCTGGTGCCAAGAACCAACAATGGGGTTACTTCCCATCAGCAGTGGCTGCTTGGAGCTTGAAGAACGAAGACTTCCTCAAAGACAACACTTCTGTAAGCGAAATGAAGCTTCGCCTCGGTTGGGGTCAAACCGGTCAACAAGACGGTGTGAGCGACTATGGCTACTTCGCTAACTATAGCCTCAGCAATGGCGTACAAGGCAGCTTCTACGATGTTGCTGGCGACGGCTACTTGGCTCGTCCAAACGCTTACAACCCTGCACTGAAGTGGGAAACCACTACCACCACCAACGTGGGTATTGACTACGGTTTCCTCAATGGCAAAATCACCGGTTCTCTTGATGTTTACTACAAGAAAACTACCGACCTTATCAACTACGCAGCTGTAGCTGCTATGAGCAACTTCCGTAACCAAGTGAACCAAAACATCGGTTCTATGAGCAACACCGGTTTCGAATTCTCTATCAACTACAAGGCAATCCAAACCAGCGACGTTCAACTCAACCTCGGTTACAACCTCACCTACAACAAGAACAAGATTATCGACCTCATCGACGACGATCCTGACTACTTCGTGCCAACAGGCGGTATCTCTTCAGGTACTGGCGTTCAATGTCAAGCACACGCTGTAGGTCACCCAATGAGCTCATTCTACGTTTATCAACAAATCTACGACGAAAACGGCAAGGCTATCGAAGGTGCATTCGTTGACCGCAACGCCGACGGCGAAATTTCAGAAAAGGATAAATACTTCTACAAGACTCCATTCGCTCCTGTAACCATGGGCTTCAACGCTCGCCTCGATTACAAGAACTGGGACTTCGGTTTCAACCTCCGCGCAAGTCTTGGCAACTACGTATTCAACGATGCAATGTGCGGCTACCGCAACGTAAGCACTGCAGCTTTGTTTGAATCTGTTTCTGGTAACTACTTCAACAACCGTCCAAAGGAAGCAGCTGCTTATGGCTGGCAAACTTACGACACCTATTCAACCCTCAGCGACCGTTGGGTACAGAATGCTTCATTCCTCAAACTCGACAACGTAACTGTAGGTTATAGCTTCCAAAACCTCTTCAAGAGCGGCAGCTATGAAGGTATTGGCGGTCGTTTCTACGCTACCGTTAACAACGTCCTCACCCTTACCAAATACAAAGGTATCGATCCTGAAGTATTCGGTGGTATCGACAACAGCGTTTATCCACGTCCATTCTCTCTCATCCTCGGTTTGAGCTTGAGCTTCTAATGTATTTTTTCTAACACAACAAGAACAATGAATAAGATATTAAAATACATCCTGCCAGCTGCAGCGCTCTTGCTCTCTGCAGGTATGACTTCTTGTCTGAACGACTTGCATGTGAATCCAATCGATCCTACCATGCAAACTGACGTTGCTCCAGAACAATTGTTCAACAAGTGCTACGCCAACTTCGGCCTCGCTGGTAACGGCGGTCCTGACGGTGATAGCGACGTTGACGGTATCGATGGCGGTACTTCTGGTCTCTATCGTCAAATGTGGAACAGTAACGAGCTCACCACCGACGAAGCTTTCTGCGGTTGGGGCGACGAAGGTGTTCCTACCTTTTGCTACAACACTTATGATGCCAGCCACCCAATGCTCCGTGGCTACTACTATCGTCTTTGCGTAGGTATCGCTTACTGCAACCAATACCTCAAAGACTTCTCTGATCACGACGCAACTATGACTGCAGAAGTTCGCTTCTTGCGCGCGTTCCAATATTATCTGTTGATGGATGCATTTAAGAACATCCCATTCGCTACAGCAGTTTCTTCTGAAAAGCCTATGCAAGCTAAGGCTGCCGATGTACAAAAGTTCATCGAAGACGAATGTAAGGCTATCCTTGGTGAAAACAAAGACGACAACAAATCAGTCCTCGCCGACGACCAGCACCACAAGAAGGGCGACGCTCGTTGGGGACGTGTCGACAAAGCTGCTGCTTGGTTGCTCCTCAGCCGCCTTTACCTCAACTCTGAAGCTCACACCGGTGTAGCACGCTGGCAAGAAGCTGCAGACTATGCAGAAAAGGTGATTGGTTCAAAATACAACCTCAACCTCAACGGTTCAAGCAACCCAGTGACTATTAAGGACCCAACTACAGGTACAGAAATGCCAAGCGTTTGGGAATTCTCAGCTTATCAAATGCTCTTCATGGGCGACAACGCTAAGACAAGCGCAGCTGAAGAAGCAATTTTCCCAATCCTTTCTGATGGTCAACGCACTGCATCTTGGGGTGTGGCACTCTTCCTCATCGCTTCTACTCACGATGGTGACATGCACGACCTCCGCTACGACGAATTCTTCAGCGATGAAAAAATGCGTTCAGTGAACGGTGTAAGTGGTCAAGCATGGGGTGGTAACCGCGCTCGTCCAGAACTCATCAAGATGTTCTTCAAGAACCTTGACGACTGTCCAACCGAAACTGCATCTTACGACATGCCATACGCTGCTGAAGACGAACGCGCTCTCTTCAACACTATTGGCCGTCAGATCGACATCACCGACCCTTCTGCATTCAAGAATGGTTATGGCGTGGCTAAGTTCAACAACTTCACCACCAATAATGCAGCAACTGCCGATGGTACTCACCCTGACATGCACGTAATGCTCATGCGTAAGGCTGAAGCTTACCTCAACGCTGCTGAAGCTTATATGCACCTCAACCAAGAACCTAAGGCAAGAGGATACGTAAACGAACTTCGCAACCGCGCTCACGCTACACCATTCGATTACGTAACTATGGACGACATTCTCGACGAATGGGGCCGTGAATTCTACTTCGAAGGTCTCCGTCGCCCAACCCTCATTCGCTTCGGTAAGTTCGGTGGCAACACTGGTTACAACTGGCAATGGAAGGGTGGCGAATTCAACGGTCGCAACTTCTATGCATACCGCAACGTATTCGCTCTCCCAACTTCTGACCTTACAGCTAACAAGAACCTCAAGCAAAACGACGGTTACAAGTAAGCCGAAAGGATACAATTGTTAAATAATAACAAACAATTAAGAGATTACGACAATGAAAAAATATATCAAGTCAACATTACTGATGCTTGTGAGCCTTTGCTTGTTCACAGCATGTAGCGATGACAACGGGTCGAATCCAACCCTCGTTAAGCCTACCAAGTTCGTGCTCAACACACCTGCGGCTGCTAACAGCGTTATTGATTTGGCTCACTCATCAAATATCGTTCTCACTTGCTCTCAGCCCGATTTCGGCTTCCCAGCAGCTGTAACCTACACCGTTGCAGTTTCTACAAAGGAAGACATGAGCAACGCTGTGACTCTTTCTACCAAGTCTACTTCAGCTAAGATTGAGCTCGATGCTCAAGAAATCGCTTCTACCCTCACCGACTTGAAGGTGCAAGAAGGCGCTGCTGAAGAAGATTTCCCAATGAGCATTCCTGTTTACTTCCAAGCTGAAGCTGTTATCACCACTACCACAGGTGTCACTCTCGAAGGCACTAAGATTAAGTCAAATGTTGTTAGCCTCAACAAGGTAGACCTCGAATTCTCATTGCCACCAGTAGTACTCCCAGAAAACGTTTACCTCATTGGTAGCTTCTGTGGTTGGAATTGGGACAACTGCGTAGCCATGGCTCCAGTTTATGGCACCGACAACTTGTTCTGGCACCTCGTTTACATCGACGACAGCGGTATCAAGTTCAACACCAATAAGGCTTGGGATGGCGGCGAAGTTGGTTTCGGCGGCATCAAGGTAGCTGAAGATAGCGAACTCGGTGGCGAAATCGTTGACGGTGGGGGCAACATCGCTTCTTCAAACCCAGGTTGGTACCTCATGATTGTGAATTGCGTTCTCGAAGGTCGCGACATCAAGTATGAAGTAACATTCAACAAGCCTGAAGTTTGGATTATGGGTAGCATCACTCCTGCTGCTGACTGGAGCGAAAAGGAAGCTGGCTGTATGTTCACCGTTCCTGCTACTGCTGATGGCGAATTCGTATCACCAGCATTCAGCCACGACGTTTCTGGCGATGGCGGTGCTCGTGCTTACGTTAAGATTCCAGGTTTCGACTGGTGGAAGTCAGAATTCATCGTTGGCCTTGACGGCGACAAGATTTCTTACCGTGGTAAGGGTGGCGACCAAGAACGTGTCAACGGTTCGGCTGGTCAGAAGTTCTACCTCAACTTCACTAAGGACACTGGTAAAATTGAGTAATAACCTTTAATTAGAAGTAAAGAAATGAAAAAGATTTCATTATATTTCCTCTTAGCTCTCGTTGGCATGCTCACCACTGCATGTAACGAAGACTTCAAGGACTGGAACGATCCTCAGGCATGGGGACCAGAGGAGGCAATCCAAATCGAAGGCTTCTCGGCTTCTGCCGCTCAAGTCGTCGACCTCAATGCCCTCCAAAACGACAGCGCTAAGCTCTTCACGCTCAACACCAAAGATTTGCCTGCAGGTTACGTTCTCGACAAAGCTCGCATTGTCCTCGCTCCTGCTGAAGTGGACGGTGTGGCACCAAGCACAGTAAACACCGACCTCGACGGTGTATGCGCAGATGCTTTCAACACACTCCAAACTATCGTTGCAAACAGCTACGGCCTTCGCCCTGTAGAACGTCCTTTCAATGGTCACGTTTACGTTGACGCAATGAAAGACGGTCAAGCTGTGCTCATCGATGCAGGTCCTGTGACCGTGTTCATCGTTCCTCAAGCTCCAGAAATCGAAGATGCTTACTACATCACCGGTACTTGCAACGGTTGGGATAACAGCAACACCGACTTCGAGCTCAGCAACGGCGGCGCAGACCCATACGAAAACCCAGAATTCACTTGCATGGTTCCTGCCGACAAGGTTGACGGCGACCTCAACTTCAAGGTTACTCCTAAGAGCGGTCTTGGCGCATGGGAAAAGCAACTCTGCAACGACGATGCTAACCCTGGCAAGTTCGTAGGCAACAACGCTGGTGGCGACTTCAAGTTCCCTGCAGTGGCTGGTGCTAAGTTCTACAAAGTCACCTTCAACATGCTCAACATGACTTGGAAGGTTGAAGCGCTCGCATTCGGCGACTACATCTACGAAATCGGCAGCAACACCAGCTGGAGCAGTGTAATCCCAATGAAGCACACCAACGGCCAAGGCCAATATGTTGGTTATGCTTACCTCGACAGCGAATTCAAGTTCAAGCCAAATGCCGACAACTGGGAAGGCGACTGGGGTCAAGATCCTAAGGGTCCAGAAGGTACTCTCGTAGTGGATGGCGAAGACAACTGTAAGGTTGACCACGCTGCTTGGTACATGATGACTGTTGACCTCAGCGCCATGACATGGCAGCTCAAGGAAATCACAGCTATCGGTATCATCGGTAGCGCAGTGGCTCACGACTCAAACTGGACTACAGAGTTCGACATGACCTACAATGCTTCTGCTAAGTGCTGGGAAATCACCACCGACCTCAATGCTGGTGAATTCAAATTCCGCGCTAACAAGGCTTGGGACGGTCTCGACTGGGGTGGTACTCCATCAGCTCTCCGCAACGGCGGTGAAAACCTCGTTATCGAAACTGACGGTAACTACACCATCAAGCTCTACCCAATCTGCGACGGTCAATCACACTGCACTATCGTAAAGAACTAATCGGAAATATAGCAATTCTTCATCCTGAAGAAAGCTAACTCATAACCCATAGGGGTGGCGAAACAAATCGCCACCCCTATTTCATTATACACAACCGCAAATTCTGCATATATAAACAGCATTTTCATATTATAATTTCACACTCCGCCATAAACACAAAATATTTATTCAAAACCTTAAACCACAGCACTTTTACCTATGCAATCGTTTGCACATTTTGTCATCAATATTTGTCACAAAAAAAAATACACATATAATAATATATACTATATTTGTAGCATTAAGGATTTCTAAAAACAAAATTAGGATTTAAGCATTACTTATCTTAAACACAACTTTTAAAACTAAAAATAACACAAAATGAACAAGTATTTATTCAAATTCATGCTCTTGCTGACGGCGCTGTTCGCCTCTCAGCAAGTGTCAGCAGTTACCGTGTATTACCACAACACGAATAACTGGAACACACCCACTGCCTATATGTGGAACAGCGGCGGCAACAATGTATGGCCGGGCGCGCAAATGTCAAATTTGGGTGGCGGTTGGTTTGCAGTTAATGCAGGAAATTACCAAAACATTATCTTCAGCAACAGCGGCTCTGACCAAACCGCAGACCAAACAATTCCCACCGACGGCAAAAATGCTTACGACAACGGAAATTGGACAAAACTTGTATGGTATCTCAGACATCCTTGGGGCGGAGGTGACAATTGGGAATGGAGACAACTTACCGACAATGGAGACGGCACATACAGCACCGAGGACTACTATGGAGGCGTTGGGTGTAACTGGTATTTTGAAGAAGTTGAAGACGCTTACGCTTCAAATTGGGTTGGTTCTCCAACATTGGTTGGCAATCCAAAAAGTGGCGACAAATGCATCTTCACACTTAACCCTATAGCTGGCACCATCACTATTTCAAAGATTTACACACCAGTAAACAGTGTTAAAGTTTATGGCGGTCTATGGTCTGATCATGGTTGGGACACAAGTGGACGCGACATGAATGACGACGACAACGATGGCGTTTTCACCTATTCATTCACCTACGACAGCAACAAATCTTTCAACAAATACTTTTATGTAACTGTCAACGGTACACACATCGCCGACAATGCAGGCCAGAATTCTGTGAAGCAGCTTAACACTCCTTATGCATATAAGAACGCTTCCGGCATCTGGGAATACAACATCTCCGACATCACGCTTGAAAATGGCACTACTTACACTCTCAAAATCGACACCAACAACAAGACTCTTCAAATCGACGGAACCACTGTATACAAGTGGATCGACAAGGTCTACATCCTTGGTGTCAACAACGACTGGACCAACGGAACTGAAGTGGGTAGCTATCACGGCATTTACACCTACCAGTACACCGCTCAGGCAACCGACGCCAAGAAGCACTGGGCTTATCGCGTGATTTACAACGATGGCAGCACCAAATACTTCACTCCTAACGCTAAAGACGTGGCCATCGCACTTGATGCAACCCAAAACTACACTGTTAAGGATGCTCGTGGCGACGATTCATGGTACTGTGAAGCTATCACAGCTGGTTGCAGCTACAACATCGTACTCAACACTAACGATGGTACTGTAAAAATCATTCGCACAGGTGGTTTTGCAGAAGGCGACATCCCTGTATATCCCGAAGGCGTGAACTCTGAAGCCGAACTTTTTGCTTACGACTTCTCTGCGCAGCCAGTATACTACCTACTTGGAAAGGTGCTCAACAACAACCGCGTGAGCCCTGAATGGCAAATGACTAAGGGCGCTGATGGCAAATACCACCTCAATGGCTTCGCTATGCGTAGCACCATTTGTCGCGACTATAACGGTGGTGATGCTAATTTTGACGGCAAAGTGAAAGTGCGTCAATACACCGCAGTCAATACACACACCGACCTTGACGAAAAAAGTTTTACAGAAGGTCTGCCTTCTAACCCTCTCAGCGAAGGCCGTCTCTTCAACGCCACTTTTGACCCAGAAACTGGCAAACTCACTCTCGCAGAAGACCTTTCTGCCAACCACAAGATGCCTTTCGTGTCTCTCGTTGGCTATATGATGCAACAAGATAAAGTCTATACCACTCCTCGTGGCGTGGAAGGCACTCCAGCAGGAGTGAACACCACTAAGGGCTGGCAAGAAGCATGGCTCCAATACGACGCCACCGGCAAGCTCCTCAAGGACCGCCGTGGCAACGTAATGTATAGCACCATGTGGCCACCAAAGAACCCTATTTACTTCACTGCAAACGTGAATGGCGAGCGTCAATACTCAAGCGACCAAATGACATTCAAGCCTGTAAAGGGTAACGATGGCGTTTATGTAGCCAAGACTGGTGCAGAATGGGAAGCAGAGCTCAAAAACGGCGAAAATGCCGAAGCTTACCTCGGCCTCGACCTTGATGACAGCAAGACTTACTATCGCTACGTAGTGGAAGATATCTGGTATGTAGGCGCGACTAAGATTTGGACTGGTTGGGGTGGTCAAACAACCCTTTACAACAAAGTACAAAGTGCACAATGGTGGAATCACACCAACTGGGGCTATGGTAGCAAAAGAGATAATGACACCGATGGCGAACCTATCAATGCCGAAACCACCTACGGCGTAAACAGTGACGATGGAAAAAATGGTAACTTCATTTTCTCCGACCCAACATTCTTCAAGACTATCGAGTTCTTCTATGAAAATGATGATGCTAAGCACAATTCTAAAATCTACACTACGCTCGCTTACGGCTCAGCAAGCATTGCAGCAAAGAGCAACAAGGAAAGCGACGACACTTACAAGAAGGGTAGCTATCAACCTACTGTCAACGTTCCAGAAGGCGTGACCGTGACTGGCTACACTATCTATCGCTACGATGCAGCGACCAACCAACTCGCTCCTATCGGCAACGACGGCGGTTTGGTGGCTCAAGGCACCAATGATCCTAATGCCACTACATTCGAATTCGACACCGAAGGTTTGGCTGAAGGTCGCTACTACTATGTGCTCACCGTTAATTTCAGCAACGACCGCACCGCTACCGTACGCTCTAACCCATTCATCATCCACTTCCCTGGCCAATACACCCTCGAAGTGAAGGGTTACCAATTGGTAAAACTCAACGAACCATTCACCCAAGGTGGCGTTGCTTACGACTATGTGACCTACATCAGCGAAAAGGATGCCAACATGTATTTCGTCAACCTCTCTGAGGATGGCAATGTTACCGGTTATGCAAGCGTTCAAGGCGAAAATCGTGCAGGCATGCAAAACAAGTTTGCTCAAAACGCTGGTATCAAGTGGACCGACAAGGTGTTCGTATATGGCCAAGTGCCATCAGAATTCAAGAAAGATGCCGACAAGGCCAACGCTACTGTTAGCACCGACGACATCAAAGGCTATTCACTCACCGCTGGTGCTCAGACCTCTTCAGTTGCCGCATTCGGTGCAAACCACAATCTTGCAACTATCGACAACCAATACAACTTCGCAACCAAGACCTACAAGGCAGTGATGAATTACCTTGAAAAGGATATTGAAGGCGAAAGCAAGACTGCAAAGGCCACCCTCGGTAAGGAAAGCTACACCACTATGGTAATGCCTAACGTCACTGCTGACGCTTCTGCTGTCACAGTCACCAAGACTGAAAACACAGAAGTGCTCAACATCATCGATGGCGACAATACCAAGCAAAAGGCAAGCGACTACTACACTGTGAACGTGGCTCTCTCATTCAACGACCCTAATGTGATTGCACAAAACGCACCTCGCTACGAAGTGGTTGTAAGCAAAGACGGCGAACAAACCGTTAAGGTTTACAAGGCTCAAAACGAAGGCACTCGCACCGTAAACATCAATGGTGTGAACCCTCTCGACTTTGAAAATGCCACTGTAAGCGTAAGCGCCAAGTATTTCGACGGTGTAAGCTACAATCTCCCTGCAACCATTGGCGAAGGCGCTGTGCTTGAAGCTGGTGATGCAAAATTCCAAAAATTCGCATGGCCTTTAATCAATAGCGTTGACGTAGTTAGAAGCAATGTTCTCAAAGAAGGCAGCACCACAGAACACAAACCTGTGGTTTTCATCACTGAAATGAGCACAACGTTCGATGGTGGCGACAAGATTGGCAACACCACTCTCGACAAAAACTGCGTTTTCAATGTTGATTTCACCATCGACGACCAAGACGCTCCTGCCTACAGCGAATTCCTTGATTATGGCGACATCAATTTCGTTGGCGAACTTGAAATAGTGGACAAGCACCACGTTTGGAGCAAATTCATCCAATTCGACAACACCTCTGGCAAGACAGAAGATGATGATGTGTTGCCATTCAAGGCTGCTGTCACTCCAGTATATGTAGCCAAGGTGACCAACACTCAAACCACAGAAAACCTCGAAGAAGCTACAGTGGTCACTGCAGCACCTGCTGAAGCGGCTTATGTTGCACTCCGTGGTAATGAATCTGAGTACGTACTCAACCAAATCCCTACTGGTATCAACGATATCACCACAAACGACGCTCCTAAGGCACGCAAGGTGATTGAAAATGGCCAAGTATACATCATCTGTGGCGAACGCAAGTTCAACGTAATGGGCGCAGAAATCAAGTAACACACTCTATCCATAACCATTTAAATCGGGAATCACAATGCCGTGGTTCCCGATTTTTTTCAAATTATCCCACAACACTTCATCATGCAATCGTTTGCATTACAATTCTAAAGATTTCCCACCTTTTCAGATTCAACTTTTATGAATTTATGCGAAATTTGCAATAGATAAAGACGGGATTCATTCTCCTTTCATTCTTCACTAATTAGGTCATAAGTAGACAGATGTATAAAAGTTGATGAAGCCCTATAGGGTGTTCCCAATCTTATAGGGCTTCGTTTTTTCACTTTCGCACCATCTATCATTAGCCAATTTTCAATAACCAACATAGACAAACCGCATACAATGAAAAAGATTCTTTTTTCCTTAGCCGTGATTTTTGCAGCCATTCAGGCACTCGCAGCAGGTTGGCCAGCCAACTACGATGGCGTAATGCTCCAAGGCTTCTCTTGGGACAGCTACAACGACACAAAATGGTCGGTTCTCACTTCGCAAGCCGACGAGCTCTCCAAGTACTATAATCTCATCTGGGTTCCACAATCGGGCAACTGCCAAGGCACCAACATGGGCTATTCACCAGTGTGGTGGTTCAACCAAAGCAGTTCGTTTGGCAATGAATCAGAGCTCCGCAACATGATTAAGACTTTCAAGGAAAAAGGGACCGGCATCATTGAAGACGTGGTCATCAACCACCGCAACGGCAAATCTAACTGGTGCGACTTCCCAACCGAAACCTACAAAGGCAACACCATGTCGTGGACTATGGCCGACATTTGCCGCAACGACGAATGTGCCAACAACGGCTACAAGCCCACTGGCGCCTACGACACAGGCGAGAACTTCGACGGCTCACGCGACCTCGATCACACCAGCGCCAATGTGCAGAAAAATGTGAAACTCTATCTCGACTATTTGCTCAACGACCTCGGCTACGCTGGCTTCCGCTACGATATGGTGAAGGGCTACGGACCTGCATACACCAAAATCTACAACGAAAGCGCTCAGCCACAGTTCAGTGTGGGCGAATACTGGGACGGGAGCTATTCTGCCGTTACGGGATGGATAAAAAACACCGGATACAATAGCGCTGCGTTCGACTTCCCATTGAAATATGTTATCAACCGTGCATTCGGTAGCGGTAACTGGAGCGCACTCAGCGACAAGGGTGTGGCGGGCGACCCCAACAACAACCGTTACATCGTCACCTTTATCGATAATCACGACACCTATCGCAACAACGACCGACTCTCTAACAATGTGCTCGCTGCCAACGCTTTCATCCTGGCTATGCCTGGCACTCCTTGCATATTCCAGCCTCACTGGAAAATCTACAAGAGCGAAATCGGCAACATGATTCTTGCCCGTAAGGCAGCTGGTATCACCAACCAGAGTTCTATCACCGAACAAGGCACTCAAGGCGGTGGATATGTAATGAAGGTGCAAGGCTCGGTGGGTACCGTGATGCTCATCCTTGGCTATGTGGCAAACGCCAACACCGAAGGCTTCAAACTTGTGAGCACTGGCGACAACTTCGCATATTTTGTAAGCAACAATGTGGAAATCGGTGGCACTACCGACCCTACAGAAAAGAAAGATATCACAGTAAATATCAATGCATCAAAAGCTCCTTACCTCTATGCATGGACCGGAAGCAGCACCCCTGTTTCGGCTGCTTGGCCCGGCGATAAGTTGAGCAAAACCACCACCACAAAAGACGGTAAGGTGTGGTACACGGTCACCTACAAAGCATCAAGCATCAACCTCGTCATCAATGATGGTGCCACTAATCAAACTGGCGACATCAATGGGGTGACCGACAACATTTATCTCATCTACGACGGTGCTTCTGGCTACCAAAACGTGACCAGCAGTTACGACGAAAACGCCACCACCTCCCTCCCAGACTGTGCGAAATACATCAACGGGCACTACTTCTGCTATTTTGAAGGAAATGCCACATATTCAAGTCCTAACGCATGGATTTGGAACGACGCGACCAACTTCACCGGTGGCACTTGGCCAGGGCAAGCACTCAAGGAAGTGGGCAAGGCTTCAAACGGCAACAAAGTATGGCTTTGGGACGGTGGTGAAATTGCCACAACCATGCCTACCGGTGTTGTATTCAGCACCGGAAGTGGCTCACCACAAACCAGCGACTTTGCCTATGTCAACGGCGGTTATTATGGCCCAGCAGGCCTCATCGGCGAAGTAAAAAACGGCACTACTCCACTGAAGGGCGACGTTGACGCCAATGACACTATCGACGTGAGCGATGTCACTGCGCTCATCAACCAAATTCTGGGCGGCAGCAACTACGACACCGCACGTTGCGACATCGACGGCAACGGCAAAGTGGATGTTAGCGACGTAACCAACCTCATCAACCTCATTCTCGCGCAGTGAGAATGAGCTCAACAAGGTGAGCAGCGGTGTGTCAGCGAAGCTGGCGCCGCGAACAGCGAATCCTTGTCAACATTCCCTCATTCTTGCGCAGTGAGAATGAGCTCGGCAACGAAAATATATCCAAACTTAATATAGAACGAGTATTTTTTCCAAAGCATCCCGGAGGCAACCGTCCTCTGGGATGCCCTCTTTATAGCAAAAAACACCATCAAAGGGACGGTTCTTTCGATGTAAACGTCTATTTTCTTATTGGTTTACAATCACTTACAAAAACATAGTTACACCATTTTTTTGCACAATTATATCTCCATAAGGTCGAGAGTCGGCGAAAACGACGAATTGTGGTCAACTACATACAAGTGCAAGAAGTATGCAATCGTTTGCATATTTTTTTTATAATCCTCTTATAATTAATGTGGAAAGTGGGAAAAAAGTTACTAACTTTGTGGTATATACTAAATATTACCGCATAAACTAAAACTAATAATATCAATATGAAAAAAATCAATTTAGCTATTTTGGCAATGGTTATGCCTTTCATTGCTTTTGCACAAGGATGGCCAGCTAACTATGGTGGCGTAATGCTCCAGGGTTTTTACTGGGATTCTTTTGTTGACTCTCAATGGTCGAATCTTGAAAAGCAGGCCGATGAACTCAGCTGCTTCAAGCTCATCTGGGTTCCACAATCGGGCAACTGCAACTCTGGTTACAACCAAATGGGTTACACCCCTGTGTATTTCTTCGACCACAACAGCAGCTTCGGTTCTGAAAAGCAGCTTCGCAGCATGATCAACACCTTTAAGGCTAAAGGCACAGGCATCATTCAAGATGTTGTGCTCAACCACCACAACAATATGGGTGTGGGTGGCAGCTGGGTGGATTTTCCTGCCGAAACCTACAATGGCGTAACCTACCAGCTTAAGTCGACCGACGTTTGCGCTAACGACGACGGCGGAAAGACCAAAACTTGGGCAAGTGCCAACGGTTTCACCATCAGTTCAAACAACGACACAGGTGAAGACTGGGACGGATGCCGCGACATCGACCACAAGAGCGCCAACGTGAAGAAGGTTGTCAACGCTTATCTTCCTTTCTTGCTCAACGACCTCGGATACGCTGGCTTCCGCTACGATATGGTGAAGGGCTATAGTGCTTCTTACACCGGCGAATACAATGCTGCAGCTAATGTGCAATTCAGCGTGGGTGAATACTGGGACGGCCAACCATCAGCTGTGATGAACTGGATTAACGGCACTAAAGTGAACAACGTGATTCAATCGGCAGCATTCGACTTCCCATTCCGCTACACCGTGCGCGACGCCATCAACGGCAACGACTGGTCGAAACTCGGCAACGCCAGCGTGATGAGCAATGCAAGCTACAAGCGCTACGCCGTTACTTTCATCGAGAACCACGATACAGAATATCGCTCAAGCGCATATCCTCAAGACCCTATCAAGAAGGACACCATTGCTGCCAACGCATTCCTCCTCGCTATGCCAGGCACTCCTTGCGTGTTCTACAAGCACTGGCAAGACTACAAGAGCGAAATCAAGAACATGATTGAGCTCCGCACTATCGCCGGTATTAACAATATGAGCAGCTATAGCCCATTCCGTAAAAATGCGGCATACTTTGCTAACCAAGTGACCGGTACCAACGGCAAGCTCATGGTGGTGGTGGGTAACACCTCACAAGTGGTTCCTTCTGCAGCTTCTTGGACTGAAGTAATCGCAGGTCACCACTACAAATACTACCTCTCCCCTTCTTGCGAAGTGGCTTGGGCAGATGTAGCATCAGGCGAATACGAAAAGCCTTTCGACGTGAAGCTTGTAGCCGTTAGCGCCAACACCGCAGCAAAGCTCGTCTACACCCTCGATGGTAGCGAACCTACCGCTGCAAGCCTTCAAGTGGCAAGCGGCGCAAAGGTGAACATCAGCAGCAGCTGCACACTCAAGGTGGGCCTCCTCATCAACGGTGCTGTTAGCAAAGTGCTCACCCGCGAATATAAGATTGAACCATTCGTTCCTCACACTGCCACCGTGCACGTGAAAGATCCAGGATGGCCATCTGTTTACTTCTACATGTGGGACAAGAACAACAAGGAGCTCAATAGCAGCTGGCCAGGTTCTGTGGTAACCGACACCAAGATGGTGAAGGGTGCCAAGTTCTACTACAAGACCGTGGACATCACCTCTAAAGATTACTATTTCAGCGTTATCTTCGACAAGGGCACAAGCGCCGACCAAACCGTGGACATTGGTCCTATCAAGGGCGATGTTTACTACGAAATCAATGGCTCGTTCAGTGGCAAGATGCTCGTCGACGATATAACGCTCCAATATGCTGGTGGCGACGACCCAATCCACGGAGATATTGACGGCGACGGCTTGGTTAACGTTTCCGACGTTACAGCCCTTGTCAACAAGATTCTCGGCACCGCTGACGACAGCGACCAAGTTTGCGATATCGATGGCAATGGCACAGTAAACGTTTCAGATGTCACTGCCCTTGTTAACCTCATTCTCGCACAATAAAAATGAAAAAATTAATTAGCATCTTCGTGTTTGCACTCCTGGGTCTTTCGACCCAGGCTGGTGCAGCCGTTTTAGGCGATGTCGACGCCAATGGCACTGTCGACGTGAGCGATGTCACTGCCCTCATCAACAAGATTCTCGGTAGCGCTGACTACGTCGCATCGCGATGCGACGTGAACGCTGATGGCAAAATCGATGTATCTGATGCAACCACGCTCATCAACATCATTCTCGGCAACTACGAAGATCCTAATCTGAAACTGGTGGGCGGCGATATCTCTTTGCTCAGCAAATATGAAGCAAATGGAGCCATCTACTACGATAAAACCGGTGCACGCGTCACCGATATGCTCGGGTTCTACAAGCAAATCGGCATGAATGCAATGCGTGTACGCCTCTTCGTCGACCCAAGCAAGGCAAGCGCTGCCGACAAGGCCGGCGGTGTGTGTCAAGACATCGCCTTCGTGGCTGCCCTCGGCAAGAAAATCAAGGATGCCGGCCATAAGTTCATCCTCGATTTCCACTACAGCGACAGTTGGGCCGACCCTGGCAAACAAACCATTCCATCGCGATGGGCAACACTCGCTCCTGAAGTGCTCGCTGACACGGTGTATGTCTACACCAAGACTTCGCTTGAGGCATTGGTGGCTGCAGGAGCCACTCCCGACCTCGTGCAAGTGGGCAACGAAACCACCTACGGCATGCTTTGGCCTTCTGGCCGCTGCTACCCAAGCGGTGCCGACTACGGTTCTGGCACATGGAACAATTTCGCGTCCTACTTCAATAGCGGCGCTCGCGCAGTGCGTGAAGTGTGTCCAAACGCCCGAATCATCGCTCATGTGGAAATGGGCAATGCCAACAACCCTACCAATTTCTTCATCCAGGCACGCAACCATAGCCTCGACTACGACATCATGGGCCTCAGCTACTACCCAGCCTACCATGCCACTTCCGCCACTGTGGTTTCGGCATTGGAAACGCTGCTCAAGAAACTGGAAGTCCAAATCCCCGAACACAACATCATGATTATGGAAACGGGATATTCGTATGCGTGGGAAATGCCCGACACTAAGGATGCCAACATCAGCAAAAACTACCCTTACACCGAGGCCGGACAGGCGAAATACACTTCCGAACTCGTGACCATGCTCAACAAGCATGAAAAAGTGAAAGGACTCTTCTGGTGGTGGCCTGAGCAGAATGAATACGGGCTTAATTGGAGCACCAATCGCGTGACAGACGGATGGTGGAACGCAAGTCTTGTCAACAACAACACAGGCAAGATTCTGCAAGCACAATATGAATTGTCTAATTTCAAGTAATATAGTTAAGTTAGCCTGAAAACACGACTGCACAAAAGCAATGTCGGCGTCTCTCTATATGCATAAATAGTTTAGCGACGATAGTTTATTGTGATTCATGTGCCGAACATTGCGCAGTCAAGAATCCCGAGGGCCATCACCCCCCGGGATTCTTTTTTTAACCCAATCACGTCGAAACATCATGGTTATAGGGGAAAGTAACACGCCACCACATCACCATCGGAGTGACACGATGGGCGCACCAGACGCGGCTGGAGCCGTCGGAGACGGCGTATGATGCGAAACACCATGCGAGCGAAGCGAAGCTTGGTGATAAGATGACACCAAAAGAAATGAGCCTCGGAGAGGGTCGGTTGTGAAAACAAATTTGCACAACAGCAATCAATCATGCGACCATCAAGCCGCTCTGACGGTTTGGGGCTGGGGATTGTGTGTTTTCTTGCTAAAGATTGGGGGAGGTTGTGAAAATGGTGTATATTTGCAAAAAATATAACCCTAACAAATGAAATTGAATATAAAAAAAAGATTAATCTTTTTATCAGTGTGCATCATGTCGCTGATAGGTACGTATGCACAAACATCATACACCTATTACTGCAATATCTATGTTGATGGGGATTACTATGTTAGCTACAACAGCAGCACAGACAAATCTACCTACAGATATTATCTCATTTTCGACTTTGGAGATGGCAACTGTAGCAAAGGACAATCATGGGATGGGAACTGGAGTAACAACGGCAAATACCTGGGGCAAAAGCAAGCACACAAGGCTCCGAAAAGCGACTTCGTGCTGCTTGACAAGACCGGCAGCCCTATCAAGTTTAAAACGATGACCGATGTCATCAACCAGATGGCTGATTACGGATGGCGAGTGTTTCATTGGAATGGGGAGTGGCCTGCCGTACTCTCAAAAACCGTACTTGACACCTCCAACAAAGAGGACGCCCTCAAAGGTATGCCCATCAAAAAAGCCGCATCAGCCAACAGATTCGGAGAAGATAGGCTGGAATGATGCACTGTTGTAGGGACGCTCGGCTCGAGCGTCCACTACACAACACACTGACAAACAGCGAATTCGCACGCGGACGCTCGAGCCGAGCGTCCCTACAAAGCCCCAAATAACGAACGCACTCCAGAGAATCACCTCTGGAGTGCGTTCTGTATGTAAGCGCTGTGTGTGAGCGCTGTTAGAATTCGATGAGCATGGTGCCGTGAGCAGGCATCGGGATGGTGCGGGTAAGGTTGATTTCCTGACCTGAAAGCACATCGTGAGCCAAGGTGTTCTTGCCAATCACCTCTGCATAGCGGTCGGTTTCCACCACAGCACCCTTGTCGAGGCCATTGAGCAGGAGCATCACAGTCTTGCCTTCATAGCGGCGCGCAATCACATACACGCCCTTGTAAGGGATGAATTGCGTCATGCCGCCCTTCACTATCACATCGTTGCCTTTGCGCCAGTGGAGCAAGTTGCTGAGCCAAGTGAACATCTCGTTTTCCTCAGCAGTGCGACCTGTGGCAGTGAAGCAACTGCGTGCATCGCCTGGGAAGCCGCCCACAAAGTCCTTACGAACATAACCATCGGTAATCTTCTTGGTGCCGTTCATCAGCACTTCGGTGCCATAGTAGAGCTGTGGTATGCGCTTGATGGTGAGCAGAAGCGCCAGACCCTGTTTCAAGCGGTCCACATCCTTCCCCTCGCCCAAGAAGCGGTCGGTGTCGTGGTTTTCGAGGAATGCCATCACATGGCTCACATCGGTGTAGAGGTAATCGTAAACCAACGAATTGTAGATGCGATTGAAGCCCTTCCACCAGTCGTCGGTGGTTTCGCGCTTGCATGAATCCATTGCCTCAAAGAAAGCGAAATCCATCACCGTCTTCAAGTTGCTGTTGGCTTGAGCAAGTTTTGAATCCTTTTGCCAAGCAGCGGTGTAGGCAGGCTGGGTAACCCAAGTTTCGCCCACGGTGTTGAAGTTGGGATATTCGTCGTTCAGTTCCTTCATCCATCGAGCCATAGGGGCTGCGTAGGCGTAAGGATAGGTGTCCATGCGAATGCCATCGATACCCACAGTCTCCACCCACCAAATGCTGTTTTGGATGAGATAGGTCATCACATGAGGGTTGTTCTGGTTAAGGTCGGGCATAGAGCGCACAAACCATCCTTCCACGGTTTCGCGCTTATCCACTTCGCTGGCGTAAGGGTCGACACATGGGGTGAGCTTGTAGCTGGTCTGCATACCATAGTCGGGCTGGTTGAACCAATCCTTTGAAGGCGCATTGATTTGCCAGGGATGGCTTGAACCACAGTGGTTGAAAATCATATCCATCACCACCTTCAAGCCCTTACTGTGCGCTTCATCCACCAATTTGCGGTATTCGTCATTGCTACCGAAGCGAGGGTCCACATTGTAGTAATTGGTGGTGGCATAGCCATGATAGCAACTGTGGCCATGGCCGCTTGGCATATCGTTTTCGAGCACAGGGGTAAACCAGAGCGCTGTCACACCCAATTCGTTGAAATAGTCGAGGTGTTGACGAATGCCCTCCAAGTCGCCACCATGGCGAAGCGAAGGCTGATTGCGGTCGCATTGCTGGTCAAGCATCCCCTTCACCACATTGTTAGCTACATTGCCGTCGGCAAAACGGTCGGGCATGAGCATATAGAGCACATCGGCATTGGTGAAGCCACAGCGTGCCTCGCCTGCCATATCGCGCTTCTTAATCACATAATTCACAGCCTTTTTCTTGCCGCCTTGCTCAAAATTGAGTTTCATGGTGCCTGATTGAGCACCCTGAAGATTCAAGTACACGAGCAAATAGTCGGGACTGTCGAGGCGCACAATGCTGTCCACCTTCACGCCGGCATAGTCGGTGGTGACATTTGCCTGCTTGATATCCTTGCCATACACCATCAACTGGAGCGATGGATTCTTCATGCCAGCATACCAGTTGGCGGGCTCCACGCGGTCGATATTCACAGCCGCCTGTGAAGCGAGCGCTGCAAGAAGTGAAATTGCTAAAAATTTAAGTTTCATATAGAATCGGATTAATTGTGAACAATGAGAGCGCTTTGTGCTGGCACTTCAAGGCGTGAAGTGGTGGTCGTGCGCAAACCTTCAAGATTCACCTTGCCACCAGCCACAACAGAGGTGTAGGTGTCTTCTGGCACATCGACAAAAGCAGCATATTTGTTGGCATTGAGCACTACAACGATATCCTTCCAAACGTCGCCACCGGCATTGTCCTTCAGGCGGAATGCCACGAGGCCCTCTCCAACTGGGAGGAATTCCACATGCTTGCGCACGAGTTCGGCATTGCCCAAGCGGAATGCTGGGTGAGCCTTACGCAAAGCAATCATACCCTGATAGTAAGCAAACACTTGAGGGTACTTCTTCATGTTGTCCCAAGGAAGTTGGTTGATGCTGTCAGGAGAATTGTAACTATTGTGCACACCCTTTTTGTCGCGAAGCATTTCTTCGCCACTGAGCATGAATGGCACGCCTTGCGAAGTGAACACTGCTGTTTGAGCGAGCAAGTCGAGGCGAATCAGTTCGTCGGTCTTGATGCCAGGGATACTGGTCTTCAAGCGGTCGACCAAGCACATATCGTCGTGGCAGCTCACATAAGCCATCATTTGGGTAGGTTCGCCAGCCCAAGGCTTCTTGCTATAGTTCACCTTGCTGTAATCCACTTGAGGGTGCTCGATGCAACCCACAATACCAGCCTTGATGCTTTCCTGATGACCTGGCAAAGCAGCGAGGAAAGCGCTCTGGTGGTCGTCGCTAAAAGGACCGCGGATAGCGTCGCGCATATCGTCGCAGAAGGCTGCAATGCCCGGCATCTGATAGGTATTGGCCTTCATCGCCAATTTTTCCACAGGATAAGCGCAAGTGCCTGCACTCCAGCCTTCGCCATAGATAAACACGTTTTTAGGAAGCGACTTGCGGATAAGGTTCATCGTTTCGATGTCGTGAATACCCATCAAGTCGACGCGGAAACCGTCGAGATGGTATTCCTTTGCCCAATAATTGAAACTTTCAATCATATATTGGCGCATCAATGGATGCTCGCTGGCGGTTTCGTTGTTACAGCCCGAGCCGTCGCTGTATTTCCCATCGGCACTCTTACGATAGAAGGCATCTGGATTGGTGCGCTGGAAGTTACTGTTAGGAATATCCATGGTGTGGTTATATACCACATCCAGAATCACAGCTATGCCGGCATCGTGGAGCGCCTTCACCATCTGCTTGAATTCGTTCACACGCACTTCAGGCTTATATGGGTCGGTAGCATAAGAACCTTCTGGCACATTGTAGTTCAATGGGTCGTAGCCCCAGTTGAATTGTGGGCGTTCGAGGTGCTCTTCGTCCACCGAAGCATAGTCGAACGAAGGAAGCAAGTGGATAGCAGTCACACCAAGGCTCTTCAAGTGCTCGATGGCCCAAGGCTCGGTGAGCGCCAAAAACTTGCCAGGATAGCGTGCGTCACTGCGACTTACAGAAAAATCGCGGTTGTGCGATTCATACACGATAATGTCTTGCGGAGCATAGCCGAGCGCCTTGTCTTTGTCCCAGCCAGCAGGGTTGGTGGCAGCCATATCAATCACGGCACCACGCTTCCCGTTCACACCCACAGCCTTGGCAAAAAGTCCTGGGGTTTCGCCCAGCATCTTGCCGCCTTGCTTCACATTGAAGGTGTAGAAACGGCCCTTCAAGTCGCCTTTCACCACTGCTTTCCAAGTGCCCTTCGCGCCTTTCTGCATGGCCACAGTCTTGATAGCCTTGCCACCAGTGCCTTCGGCATAGATGTTGAGTTGCACAGCCTGCGCTTTCTCAGCCACAAGGGTGAATGTGGTGCTGCGCTTGGTGTAGGTCATTTCATTGTATTTCTCAGCACTCATTCCAAGTGCTACCATTACAGCCATAAATGTTAAGATAAGATATCTTCTCATATTTGTATTTATAAGAATGGGCGAACCGTGCATGATGCCGAATTCGCCCATAATTAATTATTTACTTATTATTTTGCTATTACCGACATCACGAAGCCACCACCAGGAGCTTCAACCATATTGATTTTGTCGCCTTGCTTCACCACTTTCTTGGTGATGACATAAGCCTTAGGATTGGTGTCGTAGTGTGCATCTTTTGCATCGGCATAGATGGTGCATTCATACTTGCGACCCTTTTCAAGGAAGTCGAAGTTCACTGTCACCTTGTGACCTGCTTCGTTGCACTTGCCACCCACAAACCAGTTGTCGGTACCTTTTGCCTTACGAGCCACGGTAATGTAAGCGCCAGGCTCTGCATCGATGTATTGAGAGTCGTCCCAGTCGATAGCCATATCGCGGATAAATTGCATTGCATCGTCGTGCTTAGCATAGTTCTCTGGGAGGTCGGCTGCCATTTGGAGAGGGCCCCACATCACGAGATAGTCGGCAAGTTGGCCAACGAGAGTGGTGTGAATCTTGTGCTTGTTCTGACTCCAAGTGCTGAGGTCGGTCTCGAAGATACCAGGAGTGTAGTCCATTGGGCCACCCTGCAAGCGAGTGAATGGAAGAACCACGGTGTGGTCGGGCTTGTTGCCGCTGAATGCTTCATATTCTGTACCGCGAGCGCTTTCATTGCCCACGAGGTTAGGATATGTGCGAGCCAAACCGGTTGGGCGTGTTGCTTCGTGAGCATTCACCATAATCTTGTGCTTAGCCGCCTCTGTGACGCAATGCAGATAGTGGTTGTTCATATATTGACCATAGTGATGTTCGCCGCGTGGGATGATATCGCCCACATAACCGCTCTTCACTGCATCGTAACCATATTTGTTCATCAAAGAATAAGCATCATCCATATAGCGTTCGTAGTTAGTTACCGATGAGCTGGTTTCGTGGTGCATCATCAGGCGCACGCCCTTGCTATGTGCATATTCATTGAGCATCTTGATGTCGAAATCTGGATAAGGGGTTTGGAAATCGAACACATCGTATTTCCAGCGGTTAGCCCAATCTTCCCAACCGATGTTCCAACCTTCAACAAGCACTTCGCTCAAATTGTTGGCTGCTGCGAAATCAATGTAGCGCATCACATCCTTGTTGTTTGCCAAGTGGCGGCCGTTGGGTTTGCATTTAGCAAAATCGGTTTCGCCAAGGCGAACTGATGGAAGTTCGTCGGTGTAGTCCCAACTGCTGCGACCCACAATCATTTCCCACCACACACCATTGTACTTGGTTGGGTGAATCCATGAAGTGTCTTCAATCTTACATGGCTCGTTGAGGTTGTAGATGAGATATGATGAAAGCATGGTGCGAGCGTCGTCGCTTACCATCACGGTGCGCCAAGGTGTGTTGCAAGGAGTTTGCATATAGCACATATTGCCCACTGCATCAGGGGTGAGTGCCGATTCAAACACCATGTTGCGGTCGTCGAGATTGAGGTGCATAGTAGCATAGTTCACGCAAGCCGCTTCGTGGATATTGATGTAGAGGCCATCGTCGGTCTTCATCTGAAGTGCGGTCTGAACACCTGTTTCTGAGAACACTGTGGTTGAAGAGTTACCTGTCACAGCATCGCTCATGCCATCCACCTGGTCGCCAGGTTGGCGGTCAAGACACTTACCGATGGTGTTGCGAATTTCAGAGAGGCGAGTGGTTTGACCTGGATTTTCCTGAGTGTCGTAGTCGCCCACAATCCACCATGCCATGTGGTCGCCAGCCATTGCAAATTCGCTGTTTTCTTGCTTAATGATGAAATAGTTGAGTTTTTTCTGCTGTGGGAATTCATAGCGGAAACCCATACCTTCGTTGTAGACACGGAAACGAATCACGATTTTGCGATTCATCTTGGCCTGGTCGAGGGTTACGGCCAGTTCGTTGTAGTTGTTTCGCACGGTCTTGTATTGACCCCAAACAGGAGTCCAAGTTTCGTCGAAAGTGGAAGTCTGAGTGTCGGCAACAGTGAAGCCTTCAAGCAAATCTTGCTCGCGGTCGCCATTGTTGGCATGCTTGTCTTTTGCCAAAGTGAGACCCAGGTGACTTGGTTTACATACAGTTTTGCCCTTGTAAGTAAGGGTGTAGGTGGGTTTAGTCTTGTCGAGATAGAATTTTACCACCACATTGCCGTCGGGCGATTTCACTTCCTGTGCCATCACGCCGAAAGGAATCAGCGCCACAGCGAGAAGAATCATTAAAGATGCTAATTTTTTCATTTTCGTCCGCTATTGGATATTAAGTTAATAAGTTTTTCGTTGAAAGCCTTGTTTGCTTTGAGTTCGCTGATGGTCATATGCATGCGATAGCGCCAATAGTGGCGTGGATTCGCAGGAATATTGATGCGTTCGGCATCAGCATCGGCTAAACGGATGTTTTCGTCGATAGAGAGCCAGTCTTGCAGTGAGAGCAAGCAAAGCATTGAGGGCGAATTGAGGTGGTTCACCACCACTTGTTCGGCTACATCGCCTGGCAGTGGATGAGGTGCAGGACCTTGCTTCCAGAGCACTGCGTTGTAGTATTCTTGAGTGAGGTCGTAGTCTTCATCCCACCATTGACGCAGGGTTGGCATATCGTGGGTGGAGATGGTGCTTACTGAGCGGTAAGGGTTGCTTGGGAGCACACCGAATTTCACCTTCACATCCTTTGGCATCGATTGGATTTCGAGGCTGAGGATGCGGAGTTGGTCGATTACCCAGGGCACACAATCGGGCACCATACCGAGGTCTTCTGCACACACGAGCATGCGGGTGGCCTCGACGAGGCGTGGCAACTTCTTCATTGCTTCGCCGTACCAGAAGTCGTTGTTGCGGCGATAGAAGTAGTCGTTATAGAGGCGGTTGAACGCTTCCTTGTCGCTCTGCCAGAGTGCTTCGTAGATGAAGTCGTGCTGAACAGAGATGCGTGGATGGAACTTGTTGGCATCCTTGCGGTCGCGCAAGAAGAGCACATTGCTCACGAGCGACATCAAGGCTTCTGCCACATTCTTGCCATCTTCGTCGGCATCCTTGAATGCTGCCTCAATCTTGCGTTGAGTGTCGAATTCTGGCTTCATGCGATACATGTCGTCGTGGGTATGCACCAAGTATTTTTCACGAATTTCTTGAGCACGGCCTCCGAAAGTGCGGTCAAGCACCCAGTCGGTGATGAATGGCTCGAGCATATAGTCCTGGAAGTGTAATCCGTAGCCTTCAATTTCTTCGCGGCTCATACCGAGCGCTGGAGAGAACTGGCCGAGCAAGCCATACACTGCATCGATTGGAATTTCCCAAATGCGGAAGAAACCGAGCACGTGGTCAATGCGGTAAGCATCGAAATATTCAGCCATCTTGCTGAAGCGCTTCACCCACCAAGAGCAACCGTCGGCGAGCATTTCGTCCCAGTTGTAGGTTGGGAAGCCCCAGTTCTGGCCATTGGTAGAGAATGCATCTGGTGGAGCACCGGCTTGGCCATTGAGGTTGAAATAGCGAGGTTCTACCCATGCTTCCACACCGTCGCGGCTGATGCCGATAGGAATATCACCCTTGAGAATGACGCCTTTCTTGCGTGCATATTCGTGTGCACCACGCATCTGCTGGTCGAGGTTGAATTGCACGAAATACCAGAATGCCACCTTCTTGTATTCGCTGGTGCGGCTGTTGGCCATCGCTTCGCGTTCGCTTTCATCGAAAGTGCGGTGGTCGGGCCATTGGCTGAATGTGGCAGTGCCGTAGAGGTCGCGATAGTGGCTGAATGCTGCGTAAGGCACGAGCCATGCCTTGTTGTTTTCAAAGAAGGTCTTATATGCCTTGGTGCGCATCATCTTTGCGCCTTCCTGCTCGAAGAGTTCGCGCAGATAGCCACGCTTTGCTGCGTTCACACGCTCGTAGTCGATTTGAGGGAGCGCATTGAGTTCGGCTTGCAGGGCTGCGTAGTAATTCTTGCGTTCCTTGTCGGCCAACTCTGGGAGTTGACGAAGGTCGGTGTACTGTGGATGCAGCGCATAGATGCTGATGCTATTGTAAGGATATGAATCCTGCCAAGTGTTGGTGATGGTGCTGTCGTTGATTGGGAGCACTTGGAGAGCGCGTTGGCCTGTTGAGGCTGCCCAATCCACCATTTCCTTGAGGTCGCCGAAGTCGCCCACACCAAAACTTCCTTCACTACGGAGAGAGAAGATTGGCACAACGGTGCCGGCTACACGCCATGCAGGAAGAGCGAAATGTGCTTCCGCCAATTCATACACCACAGCGTCGCCCTTCTTGAGCTCTTGAAGCACCACTGTGCGGTTGCCGCCTTCTTCCCACACCACATTATTGGCGTCGGCCTTGTCGACAGCTATAAACTTGAATTCAAGCACACGGGAATTGAGCGAAGTTGCATCAATTGATGCCACCCACTCATTGTGTGCATGCTCTACCATGGCAGTGGCCTTGTTCACAGCCCAATTGCCAAGAGCGGCACCGCCACCCACAACCGCAAGTTTTTGGTTTGACGAAAGTTGTGGAGCACGCACCTTCAGCATCACGGTAAAGTTGTAGGTAGTGGCTGGCACAACGAGAAGTTGGCGATGTGCGCCACACTCTGTGAATGCTGCGCTGTAGAGATAACTGTTTTCCGGATTGTCAATCCAGTGGTCGAAAGTGGTGATTTTGGTTGACTTTGAGGCTGAAAGATCGAGGCGATGCGCCTGGACGAGCCATTCACGGCGAACCACTTCTCCTGCACGCTCTACGCTATAGTAATAGTCGATAGCATTAGCGGTTTTCGCTGCTGTAGTGATTTCGCAACTCCAATTGCGGCCGTCAACAGTGCCCATAGAATATCGCTTCGATGCACCCTCAGAGAGCACATTGAGCACGATTTCTTCTCCGAAAATCGTTTGATACTCGAGAACAAATGTAAGTTTCATTTTATATCTTGTTTTGAATTAATTCAAAGTATAGTTTTGTAAAATAGCTTTATATCCGTAAAGTTACTAAATTCGCAACCTTTCGCCCACCCTTCCACATTATTTATAATGAAATATTTATGCAATCGTTTGCACCACCGCACCTCTCACCAATAAATTATCTAAAATTGGAACAAAGCTATCCTCTTTTAACTCGATTTATTACGAGTTACTATACATCCAACATCTAAAAAAAAACGAAATTTTTTGTCTGTTCAAAAATATTATGCTAATTTTGCCACTACGTAAAATATGTAGCACAATTTACGTAACGTAAAATATGTAATACAAAACATCCGCTCATGAGACGAAACAAACAGCCAATCAACCCGTTTCTGCTATCAGGCTATATGTCGGCAGAATTCTTTTGTGACCGCAAAGAAGAAACGAAAGAACTTATTTCCGCACTTAAAAACGGGAGAAACATAACCCTTATCAGTCCACGACGCATGGGAAAAACCGGGCTTCTACGACACGCATTTTGCGAGATTGCTAACAAAAAAGAAGGGAACTGCTATTATGTGGACCTGTACCAAACCACCGATTTAGCCAGTCTTGTGAAGAAATTAGGTGAAGCGGTACTTGGAACATTAGACACTACGGAGAAAAAAATCATCAAGCAAATCAGTAAATTCTTTGTATCATTACGACCTGTATTTAGTTTCGACGCCTTAACAGGTGAGCCAAATGTGATGCTTGACGTACAACCTAATTATGCCGAGAAATCGCTGTCTGAAATATTCGCCTACATGGAAGCGTCTGGAAAAAACTGCTATGTGGCATTTGACGAATTCCAAGTGGTCGACAGTTACGCCGACAAACAAGTGGAGGCTCTGCTTCGTGCACATATTCAGCACCTCAACAATGTGCATTTCGTTTTCTCCGGCAGTCAACGCCATGTGCTTGAAAACATGTTTGTTTCAGCAAATCGCCCATTTTTCCAGAGCACACAAATCATGAATCTCGGGTGCATCAACATGGATGCATACCACGAATTTGCGCATGCGAAAATGAAAGCAAACGGCCAAACCATTAGCAAGGAGGTGTTTAAGCATTTATATGACACCCTCTTTGGGCACACTTGGTATATACAAATGATTCTCAACCGATTATACGAAGCATCGCAAAAAGACATCACAACAGTAGCCATTGACACGACTATCGACAAAGTGATTGCAGAAAACGAAGCCACATACCAAACTTTCATGCGTCTCATCACCCCCGCACAAAGAAAGCTGCTGAAGGCCATTGCCAAAGAAGGTGTGGCAGAAGAAATCATGGGTAAGACATTTGCCTCAAAGCACAGTCTTGGAGCCATTAGCACCATTCAGCAAAGTTCGAAAGTCCTTGTTGAAAAAGAATTACTTATCGATCGTAATGGAAAATACGAAGTGTATGATCGTTTCTTAGGACTCTGGCTTAAACAGGGATAGCCCAATATTTATCAACACAAAAACTGCCACCGCCATCTCTATCGCACTTATAGAAATGGCGGTGGCAAATTTTATTGAAGCCCTTTGGCTTGTTATCGCATACGCAATCCCTCTACGCTTATGCCTTCTTGGTCTTGATAACAAATACACAAGCGGCAGCAATCACGAGGTATGCGCCAGCGAGGATGAGCATATTTGGTTGTGAGCTGCCCACGAGGTGCATTACCACACCACCGGTAGCCGCAGCCACGATTTGTGGCAAGCAAATGGTGCAGTTGAACAAACCAAGCACGGTACCCATGCGTGAACTGCCTTCGAATGCGTTGGTCACGAATGTGAATGGCATTGCGAGCATTGCAGCCCAAGCACAACCGATAAGGAAGTAAGGCACGAAGAGCATATACTGGTTGGTGCAGAATGGAACGAGCGCGAAGCCCACAGCACCAATCACCAAACTGAGTGCATAGGCCAATTTTGTGCTCTTGAACTGTGGAAGCACCACTGCCCAAATCACACTACCCACAGCCTGAACAGCGAAGATAACGCCTACCCAGTTGCCTGCAGCTTGATATGCTTCGCTTGCAGTGTCCTTGGTATTCCAAACGGTCTCGGCAATCGAGCCATTGGTATAAGTCCACATATAAAGGAATGCAGCCCAGCAGAAGAATTGAACGATACCCACTTGGAAGAACACTGCCCAAGCACCTTCTGGTTCTTTGGCCTTTGCTTTGCCAGTTTCGGCATCTTCTTCCTTGATTTGATATTGGGCAAATTCTTCAGGTGGCATTTCACGCACATTCACCATCGTGTAGACTACACAGAGAATGAGGATGGCAGCACCAATATAGAACGACCAGATTACAGAATCGGGCACTTGGCCTTTTGGAGCAATGTTTTGAATACCAATTGCGGTGAACAGCAATGGGAACACATAACCCACAATCGAGCCAGCATTGCAAAGGAACGACTGGATACTGTAGGCTTTGGTTTTCTGCTTTTCGTTCACGAGGTCGCCCACCATCATCTTAAATGGCTGCATGGCCATGTTGATACTGGTGTCGAGGAACATGAGCGCGATAAGGCCAAACACCATGGCGCCACTCACTGCCAAGCCAAACGAGCCGGCATTAGGAAGCAAGCACATCACGAGCACTGCCATGAATGCACCCACGAACAAGTAAGGAATACGGCGACCGAAACGGGTCCATGTCTTGTCGCTGAAATAGCCCACGAGTGGCTGAACGAGCATACCCATCAGCGGAGGGAGAATCCAGAAGAAACTCAAGTCGTGTGGGTCGGCTCCAAGAGTCGCAAAAATACGGCTGATATTAGCGCTCTGAAGTGCGTAGGCGATTTGCACCCCAAAGAAACCGAAACTGATGTTGAACAGTTTCGAAAAACTTAAATCAGGTTTTGTTTTAAGCATATCTTTTGATTTTTAAATTATTTAGTAGTGAAATGGAATACGATGGTTTGAGCGTATTGCTCGTCCTTGTCAAGCACTTGGCTTGGGAAGTTGTCGTGGTTTGGAGCGTCTGGCATGCCTTGACATTCGATAGCCACACCATCGTAGTCGAAATAAGTGCGGTTGCCGCTCTTGGTTGCAGGGCAGCCAGAGAGCCAGTTGCCAGTGTAGATTTGCACTGCAGGTTGAGTGGTAAGCACTTCAAGCACACGGCCGCTCACTTCGTCTTCAAGCACAGCAGCAAGCGCCATTTCGCCCGCCTTGTGGCCGTCAATCACATAGCAGTTGTCATAGCCCTTGCCATATGCAAGTGCAGGGAAAGGCTTGCGAATGTCTTCGCCAAGTGTCTTTGCAGTGGTGAAGTCCATTGGTGTGCCTTCCACTGGAGCGATTTCGCCAGTTGGTGTAAGGTTTTCATCGGTCACGAGATACTTTGAGCAGTTGAGTTTCAAAGTTTGGTCGAGCACTGTGCCGCTACCTTCACCACGAAGGTTGAAGTAAGCGTGGTTAGTGAGGTTGATTACGGTCTTCTTATCAGTGGTCGCCTTGATTTCGAGACGAAGTTCGCAATCGTCGTTCCAAGAATATTCTGCGGTCACATTGAGGGTACCAGGATAGCCAGCTTCACCATCAGGGCTCACAAGCGAGAACACCACGCCGTTTTCTGTGGTTTCGCTGTCCCAGATTTTGTTGAAGAAGCCTTCGCTACCGCCATGGAGGGCGTTAGGGCCATTGTTGATTTCAAGCTGATAGTCCACGCCATCGAGAGTGAATTT
Organism: Bacteroidales bacterium; assembly: GCA_030531495.1. Taxonomy (GTDB): domain Bacteria; phylum Bacteroidota; class Bacteroidia; order Bacteroidales; family Muribaculaceae; genus Sodaliphilus. The sequence goes on along the minus strand of JAUNNJ010000001.1, from coordinate 47,391 downwards.
ACCGGCAGCGATGCGGTTGGCGTAACGGCCTGGAATCTTGCCCATGCAAGGACCGTCGCTGATGTAGTCGGCAGCATTTGCATAGCCGAGTGCCACATTTTCCATATTACCGTCTTTATCGGCTACTACTACAGAGTTGATACCAGCTCCGAGAGCAGAAAGTTCTACCGACGCGCCATTGGCGTTGGTAAGGGTGTAGATGGCGATTTCGCCTCTTGGCGATGAAGCCACTGATTTTGTAATCTTCATGAGTTTGTATTATAGTTTTTAAAATTTTTCGGCTTTCATGAAACAATAAACCAGCATAAAAATGCAGAGTTATTCATGTTATGCAAATATACAAATAATATTCGAGCAAGAAAAAACATTTTTTTGCCTATTTCACAAAAAACAATGCAAACGATTGCGAAAGCCACAATTACGCAGAAATCGCAGATGCACTTCTTTGTTGCAAACAAAACTGAAAAAACACAGATAAAATGCGTAACTTTGTAGCAGCAGAATAAAACAAAAAAGATATGAGGAAAATCATTACAACCTTCGCCATTGCACTGATTTGCTGCTCGGCGATAGCACAGAAAAAAGAACTGAAATACTTCGATGCCCGCAACTACCCGCTCTTGGGAAGTCCTGTGGAGCCTCAGCAACGCAACGCTTTTGTGCGCCTGCCCGACTCTCTGAAAACAAAAGTCGACGACAATCTTTGGCGATGGGGCAACAGCCCTGCCGGCATGGCGGTGCGATTCGCGAGCGACGCCACTGAAATTGGCGTGAAATTCGTAACTTCCACCACATTCAAGATGAATCACATGACCTACACCGGCATCCATGGTGTGGACCTATATATGCTTGCCGACAATGGCAAGTGGGAGTTTGGGCAGTCGGGGCGACCAGCCTACGACAAGCGCGACGTGCAGCGCACCCTCATGAGCAACATGACGAAAAAGCAACGCGAATACATGCTTTTCCTGCCTCTCTACGACGGACTCGACAGCCTCTACATCGGCGTGGATTCCGCATCCACCATCACACAGCCCAAATCCATCATCAAGCGCCAACGCCCTATCATCGTCTATAGCACCAGCATCGGCGAAGGTGGTTGCGCAAGTCGCCCTGGTATGGTGCACACTGCCATTATGCAGCGCAATCTTCAACGCGAAATCATCAATTTCGGCTTTAGCGGCGGCGCACAACTTCACCCCGAGTTTGCCGAAGTGATGGGTGCAGTGGAAGCTGGCATGTACATTATCGACTGTCTGCCCAACTGCACATCCAAAATTTTGAAAGAGCGCCTCATACCATTTGTCGACATCCTTCGAAAGATGCATCCCGAAGTGCCCATTTTGTTTGTAGAAAGCCCCATATTCCCGCTCTGTCGTCTTGACCAAGAAGTTGGCAAAACCATTCGCGAAAAGAATGCCGTGTATCGCAGCCTCTTCGAACAACTTGAAAAGCGTGGCGAAAAAAACATTTTCTACTTCTACGGCGACGAAATCATCGGCGATGAATACGACAACACCATCGACAACTACCACTTCACCGACAAAGGTTTCGTGCGTTTCGCTCGCGTGCTCGAGCCCGTCATCCAGGCCCATGCCCTAAAATAAATCACCACACATATCAAGAAATATGGCGATCCACATCGGGCCGCCATTATTATTCAATACACAAAGTTTTCCTTTGGCAAAAGGCATTATACGCTGGCTGTTATCAGCATGGCGTGGCCTTGGAGGCGCAAAGTGGTGAGCGATGCTGGCACAAGGACGGTCTCACCTTGGTGGATTCGAGTCACGGCTCCGTTGTTGTCTGTGATGACGGCTTCACCCTTCACACACATCACCACGAGGAACGACTCTGGCATGGCCACCGTTTCCTCGCTATCAAGCATAATACCACTCATCGTGAAGTATGGACATTCCACCAATCGGGTCAAGCCAGGCTTATCGCCAAGAGGTGGCTCCACATAGCTTGGATACACAGTGTAGTCGATAGCATCGCGTGCTTGCGCCACATGGAGTTCGCGGGTGTTGCCGTTAGCGTCGCGACGGTCGTAGTCATACACGCGGTAGGTGATGTCGCTGGTCTGCTGAATCTCAGCAATCAAATTGCCGGCACCAATGCCATGGATGCGACCTGCTGGCAAAAAGAACACATCGCCCACATGGCTATCGTGCTGCGCAACTATATCAAGAATGGTACCGTCATTCACGCGGCGAGTGTAGTCCTCGGGGGAACTCTGCAACTTCATCCCCGACAGAATCTTTGCCCCTGACTTGTGGTCGATTACATACCATGCCTCTGTCTTGCCAAAGCATCCGTGACGTTCCTGTGCGAGTTTATCGTTGGGATGCACCTGAAGAGAGAGGTCTTGGTCGGCATCAATAAGTTTGATAAGCAGCGGGAAACGTTTGCCAAATTTCTCATACACCTTCTCGCCCACGAGTGCGCCCTTATGTCGTTCTACGAGTTGCGAAAGCGTGAGGCCATCATCGTCGCCGCCCTTCACCACACTCTCGTTGCCATCAACCGCCGAAAGTTCCCAACTCTCTCCCACGAGAGTCTGGTCAGATTCAATATTCTTGAAATTAGCGATACTGCTACCGCCCCAAATCACGCTCTTCAGCAGTCGGTGAAACTTGTATGGTTTTAGTTGTGGCATATTGCAATTTTTATAAGATTGTTGATTAACTACATATGAAATTTCCACCATCGTTGAGACATAAAATTTCTTGCACTTTATTCTCTTTTAGCGGCCAACTTATATGCAGGCAAAATTACAATAGAGGTAAAAATTAAAGTATTAAAATAAGGTCAAAATATAGCCCATTTATGTCCATCCACCACCTCACAAACATACCGGAGCCCTATCACAGAAGAAACAGAAGAAACATAAAAAACAGAAGCGAAACAAAAAACAAAAAAGCCTTGCAGAATTCTGCAAGACTTTTTAAGTACTCGGAGCGGGACTTGAACCCGCACAGCCTAAAGGCCAAGGGATTTTAAGTCCCTCGTGTCTACCGATTCCACCATCCGAGCAGCTATTGCGGTAAACAAATGCGGTGCAAAGTTAATGCTTTTTTTTTGTTTCGCAAATTTTTTAGCGATTAATACGATGTAATAATGTATCCGCCGTTGACCGATTGCCTACATTTGTAGGTGGAGAGCCCCACTTTTTGTGCCAGTGCTGTGCCCGATATCGGGCCACCAGAGCCAGTGAGCACGTTGTAGCGAGAACCGCACTTCGGACATACAGCCTCGAAATTGGACGGGTCAACCGTGATGGTGTATTCTATTCTGCGCTCCACAGGGCAGGCGGCGTCGAATGCCAAAGGCGCATACGAAGCGGTGGAGGCATCAAAGCCCATAATGAGCAACACGCCGCCAAAACCGGTATACATATTGGCATTATAAGGGAAATTTGCCGGCAATCGCTTGTCGCGGTTGAAGATGCGATAATCGCCCGCGCCATTCACGCCATAGGTGTTCCACACGCCATAAGTGCCCAAGTCGAGCCGCACCGTGTAGCTGGGAATCACTTTGTTGTCCACACGGTTGCAACTGGCAAGCACTCCGAGGAGCATGGTTATTAGCAATATTTTTTTTAGCATAGTGACTATTTATATTAGCGTCCAAGCAATTTGCTGAATGCTTGGTGATAAGTTTCGAAATCGAATGCGTCGAGCGTTTTCTCATAGAGCGTAGCAATGCGATCGGTGCAAAGATTGCCGATAGAGCCTTCGTGGGTGTGGTTTACCTGCTTCACGGGTGTGAATTTTCCGGCTTCAATGTCGAGCCCTACCTTCTTATATGCATCGCGGAACGGCATACCAGCGGCTGCGAGGCGATTCACCTCCTCTACACTAAACATCAAATCGTAACGCGAATCGTCGAGAATATGCTCGTTCACCTTCACCTGGCTCATCATGGCGTTGACCATCGAGATGATGGCTTTAATTTCGTCGAATGCAGGAAGGAAATCTTCCTTGGTGAGCTGCAAGTCGCGGAAATAGCCCACAGGGAGGTTGTTGGTCACCATCGTGATTTGGAATGGCAGCGCTTCGAGGCGGTTGCAACGAGCGCGAGTCAATTCAAACACATCAGGATTTTTCTTGTGTGGCATGATAGATGAGCCTGTGGTGAATTCATCTGGCAACTTGATGAAAGCGAAGTTCTGCGAATTAAACATGCAGGCGTCGAATGCCAGTTTCGACAGTGTGGCTGCAATGTTTGCAATAGCGGCAGCCACGATGCGTTCGGTCTTGCCACGTCCCATTTGGGCATACACCACATTGTAGTCGACCGACGCAAAGCCGAGCAAGCTGGTGGTGAGTTCGCGATTCAGTGGAAAAGAGGAGCCATAGCCTGCCGCAGAGCCCAATGGATTGCGATTGTTCACATCATAGGCTGCACGTAGCACCACAAGGTCGTCGGCAAGCGATTCGGCATAGGCACCAAACCAAAGGCCGAACGACGAGGGCATCGCCACTTGCAAGTGGGTATAGCCTGGCATTAGCACATCTTTATAGCGTTCGCTTTGCTCCTGTAGGGTGCGGAAGAGCACGGTGAGATGCTTCACCACATCTTCAATCTCGCTACGGATAAACAGACGGAGGTCGACGAGAACCTGATCGTTGCGCGAACGGCCCGAATGAATCTTCTTGCCCACATCACCAAGGCGGCGTGTGAGCATCAGCTCCACTTGTGAATGCACGTCCTCAATGCCATCTTCAATCACAAACTTTCCATCTTCAATCTCTGCATAAATCTCGCGAAGAGCCGCAGTGAGCACTGCAAGTTCATCAGCAGTGAGGAGGTCGATTGTCTGAAGCATGGTAATGTGGGCCAATGAGCCAAGCACATCATATCGAGCCAAGTAAAGGTCCATTTCGCGGTCGCGACCCACGGTATAGGTTTCCACATCGTGGTCGACCTGCACATTCTTTTCCCAAAGTTTAGATGCCATAATTCTTATCTTTTTCGCATAATTTCCCACAAAAATACAACATTATTTTCAACTGCGGGCATTTCTCTGCTCTCATTCCACTATTTTCTCCACCTTACGCTCTAAAAAAAATCGCAAAAATCTAAGAAATGTGTAAAAACACGCTTGAAAAAATCCAAGAAATGTGTAAATTTGCACAAATAAAAATCCAAGAATGGTGTAACACCATCACTTAACCGTCATGAAAAGAAAGGTTTACGATTTATTACTAAAATGGAAGAATGAGCATCAAGGCCGAAATGCTTTGTTGATAGATGGAGCACGACGTGTCGGCAAGAGCTTCATAGTAGAGGAGTTTGCGAAAAATGAATACGATTCATTCGTGTTCATTGACTTCAACAATGTTCAGAAACAGATTCTTGAACTTTTTGAGAATTACCTAACCGATTTAGATACATTTTTTATGTATCTTGGCCTATACACGGGCGTGAAACTGGTGCCCCGCAAAACGCTCATCGTGTTTGACGAGGTGCAGAACTATCCTCCTGCAAGAGCATCCATTAAATATTTGGTGAAAGATGGACGGTTCGATTACATAGAAACAGGCTCACTGGTTTCTATCAATAAAAATGTAAAAAACATCACAATCCCTTCAGAAGAGGTGAGGATAAAAATGTATCCTATGGACTTTGAAGAATTTTTGTGGGCACTTGGTGAAACCTCAATCTGGGAACTCATAAAATTCCAATTTGAGAAAAAAAGACCAATGGGTGATGATATGCACAGAAAGGCCATGACACTTTTTAGGCAATACCTCATAGTGGGTGGTATGCCGCAAGCTGTAGCTTCATATGTAGAAACTCGCGATTTTGAAAAGACTGACACTGTAAAACGTGCCATCATCAGCTTATACCGTAGCGACATACAAAAATATGCTGAAGGTTACGAGTCTAAAGTGACAAGCATTTTTGATCATATACCCAGCCAACTGCAAAAACACGAAAAGAAATTTCGCTTAAGTGGACTGAAAAAAGGGGGAAGAATGCGTGAATATGAAACTTCATTCTTCTGGTTGGAAGAGTCTATGGTTACAAACCATTGCTATGGCGCCACCGAACCCAGTATCGGACTTTCACTAAAACTTGATTCATCGGCCCTCAAGTGCTATATGGCCGACACTGGGCTGCTCATCAGTATGGCATTCAATGAAAAAGCCATTGCTGACGATAGTCTATATAAGAAACTCATGATGGGAAAGCTGGAAATCAACGAGGGTATGCTCATAGAAAACATCGTCGCTCAAATGCTTCGTGCTGCAGGCCACAAACTGTATTTCTTCTCCAACTACTCCACACAGAAAGAAGACAAAATGGAGATTGATTTCCTCATTGCCAAAGCCACCACTACAAGTAGACATAACATTTCTCCTATAGAAGTGAAGTCTGGCACTAACTACACACTTAATTCTCTCAACAAATGCATCACTAAATACAAGAATCATCTGGCAACGCCGTATGTGATTCACACAGCCGATTATGCAGAGAAAAATGGTGTCTGCTACCTCCCTATTTATATGACACCATTACTCTAATTACAATCTTTGTTCCGATAGTTAAACTAATATTTTCAACTGCGGGCAGATATCATTAATTTTGCACAAATTTTAGGACAAATTATGGAGCCTTTATTTTCAATTATCACCGTGACATGGAATGCCGGAACCGTGATTGCCCCCACGCTGAAGAGCGTGAAGGAGCAAACGTGCACCGACTTTGAATATTTAGTGGTGGATGGCGCGTCGACCGACCAAACACTGCAACTCGTAAACGAAGCCAATATCGCTGGCACCAGAATTGTGAGCGAACGCGACAACGGACTCTACGACGCCATGAACAAGGCCATACGCCTTGCCAAGGGCAAATACCTGATTTGGATGAATGCCGGCGACGCTTTTGCTAATGCCGATTCGCTTGCACGCATGGCAGCTGTGGCCGACAGCAATCCGGGCGTAATCTACGGACAAACTCAAGTGGTAAATGCTGAGCGCAAGGTGATTGGCATGCGCCATCTCACAGCGCCAGAAGTACTTACAGCCGATAGTTTCAAGCATGGTATGCTCGTATGCCACCAGGCTTTCGCCGCGCGCCGCGACATCGCTCCACAATACGACCTCGCCTATCGCTTCAGCGCCGACTACGACTGGTGCATACGCGTGCTCCAGCAATCAAGCCACAACGCCTATGTGGGCGACTCCCCAATCGTGAGTTTCCTCACCGATGGCCTGACCGACAAGCACCACAAGGCATCGCTCAAGGAGCGCTACCACATCATGTGCCACTACTACGGCACGGCGGCCACCACCTTCCGCCACATCGGCTTCGCCTTCCGAACCCTTCTCCGCAAACTCAAGCGATAAAGGCCTTCACAAACCACTTTTGCAACAAAAGCCGACCTTATTTGTTTCATTTTTCGCAACAAATAACCCGATTTTTTGTTGCACGCCATCCCCTGAGTCGAGTAGAAATTTGCGATTTTCTTGGGTAAAAACTTAGTTTTTAGGAGAATTAGCAGTAATTTTGCAGTCGCTAAGGCATTGCACGCGTAGACGCGATGCCGCATTTTTATGACAAACAATTTATTATCAGATATATGGACTTAAAGTTGAGTTACGATAATCAGGGAGAATTTTCTAAGAAATTGTTCATCGAAACCTATGGTTGCCAAATGAATGTGGCAGATAGCGAAGTGGTGGCTTCGGTGATGAAAATGGCAGGATACGACACCACCGACACACTCGATGCCGCCGATGCCATCTTCATCAACACCTGCTCTATTCGCGACAATGCCGAACAGAAGATTTTCTCGCGGCTGAACCAACTCAACGCTTTGCGTCGCAATCGCAAGCGCCGCCTCATCGTAGGCATCATCGGTTGCATGGCTGAGCGCCTGAAGGAGGTGCTTATCAACGACTATGATGTCGACATCGTGGCTGGCCCTGACTCATATCTCGAATTGCCCAACCTCACAGCCAGCGCTGAAGCTGGCGAAAAGGCTATTGAGACCACCCTTTCCACTACCGAAACCTACCGCGATATCATTCCACAACGCATTAGCGGCAACAAGGTGAGTGGCTACATCAGCATCATGCGTGGCTGCAATAATTTCTGCACCTATTGCATCGTGCCCTACACTCGCGGTCGCGAACGCAGCCGTGAGCCAGAAAGTATCCTCAACGAATTGCGTGATTTGCAGAGTAAGGGCTTCAAGGAGGTGATTCTGCTTGGCCAAAATGTGAACAGCTATCTCTTCAAGCCTGCCGACGGTGGCGAGCCTGTGGATATGGCTGCCCTTCTTGCGCTTGTGGCCGAGGCTGCTCCTGAAATGCGTGTACGCTTCACCACCAGCAACCCAGAAGACTTGAGCGACGAGATTATCGCCACCATGGCTTCGCACGACAATATCTGCAACCACATTCACCTGCCTGTGCAAAGCGGCAGCAACAAGGTGTTGAAACTCATGAACCGCAAATACACTCGCGAATGGTATCTCGATCGCATCGCAAAAATCCGCGAAGCTATGCCCGACTGCGGTATCTCAAGCGATATGTTCACAGGTTTCCACGACGAAACTGAAGAAGACTTTGAAGAAACCCTCTCGCTGATGCGTGAAGTGGGATTCGACTCGTCATTTATGTTCAAGTACAGCGAGCGCCCTGGCACCTTCGCGGCGAAGCACCTCCCCGACAATGTGAGCGAAGAAGTGAAAATCGACCGCCTCAACCGAATGATTGCTTTGCAAAACGAACTTTCACTCTGCAGCAACCGCAACGATGTGGGCAAGACCTTTGAAGTGCTCGTGGAAGGCTACAGCAAGCGTTCGAAAGACGACATGTTTGGACGCACTCAGCAAAATAAGGTTATCGTATTCCCTGCTGGCGATACCAAAGTGGGCGACCGCGTGATGTGCGTGGTGGAAAAAGCCACCAGTGCCACCATGATTGGGCACCGCGTAGACGCTGAATAAAAAACAGACCTCTCCTCACACATGAGGACTACTACTTCGAGGCCTCTACATTTTTTTCTAAAGGGAAATGGAGGAACAAAAAGAAAAACTTTGGAACAGCAATTACTGTAAGGTGATGATAGCGAACTTCACGCTTTTCTTTGCCTTCTACTTGCTTACCCCTCTCCTCCCCATCTATCTAAACGAACATTTTCACGCTTCAAAAGACATGATTGGGCTGGTGCTTAGCGGCTATTCCGTCACCGCCATGCTCTTCCGCCCGTTCAGCGGCTTCATGGTCGACAACTTCCAACGCAAGAAGGTGCTGATGGTCACATTTTTCTTGTTTTTCATATTCTTTGCGGGCTACTTAATAGCCGGTACATTACTCCTCTTTGCCATGGTGCGCACACTCCATGGTGGACCATTCGGCGCCATTACCGTGGCCAATAGCACCGTAGCCATCGATGTGCTTCCCTCATCCAGACGCAACGAAGGCATTGGCTACTACGGGCTGGGCAACAATCTGGGTATGGCCATCGCTCCATCGGTAGGCATTTTCCTCTACCATCTCACCGGAAGTTTTGATATCATTTTCATACTCGCACTCATCATTGCCGCTGTGGGGCTCGGTGTCGACTCCACCCTACATCTCAAACCTCGCCCTATCAACAAAAGTGGGCGCACCATATCGCTTGATCGCTTTTTCCTCATCAAAGGATGGGCATTGGCTGCCAACATGACGTGCTTCGGCTTTTGCTTTGGGGTGTTGAGCAACTATCTTGCCATCTACGGCAAAGAGGTGATGCACATCACAGCGGGCACAGGCGCATGGTTTATGATTCTGGCAGTGGGGCTGATAGCATCGCGATTGCAAGGAGCAAAAGCGCTTCGCGAAGGCAAACTGGTGCAAAATGCAGCCTCGGGCATGCTCATATCGCTGGTGGGCTACACCCTTTTTATCGCCGTACCCAACGACATCGGCTACTACGGCTCTGCAATTCTAATCGGACTTGGCAACGGTCACCTCTGGCCTGCTTATCAAAACATGACCATCAATCTTGGCACCAACGAGCAACGCGGCACCGCCAATTCCACCATTCTCATTTCATGGGATATAGGTATGGGGCTCGGGTGCCTCATCGGCGGTGTAGTGGCCGACTGGATGGGCTATTCCTCTGCATTCTGGACTATGGTGGCAGTAAACGCCATCGGTGTGGCGGGCTACTTCGGCTACGCCATGCGTCACTTCCAACGCAACAAACTCCGCTAATCCCCCCAACACTGTCAAATATCGTAGTAGCTTCTTTGTTAGCTGTTATCTTCTGAATTGTATAGAATAGGGAGTATTGTGGATTGTAAGTTAATTAATATGTACATAAAATATTTCGTTCTCATTCATAAGCAAGTTGACCTCTATCGCCCCTTCTCCACCTAAATTACTTCAATTCTATAATAGTGTGACTTCTACTAAAAGATGTTAATACATGACTATTGTCAGACAATTCTGATTTTTTTATTTAATTTTGCAATGCACAATACTGTGCAGACATAAAAAAGCGTTATTTTGCTTTATCCTTTCTCTGAAATCGCCAACTTCACTGTACTGAGGGCAAAGCAGTCAATATACGCTCATACCTTTCGTTTATCCACCCCACGACACGGGGATGCCGATATCCGATTAGGCGTGGGAGTGGACTGTTTATTCAGTACGAGGCGTTTGGCGATGCCTAAGAGAAGATAAGCAGATACATCATCTCACGCTTTATGTATAAATTAAATGTCAACCAGAGATGAGGGAAGACATACCATCAAAACAACAATGACCAGAAAGTCAACAATCATCATTATTTGCCTCGGCATTTTCTTTTAGCACTTACATTTTATGCCCTCAACATTTCTTCAAGACTTTCTTATGCCGAAAACAAGGCTAAGAATCTGAGCGAGAAATTAGAGATAGCCGAAAACTCTATCCAAAAATTAAGAGAACAGAATTCGTACCTAGAACAAATTGCAAAAAATCATAAACAAGCCATTTTTGAAGCTTCACAGGCTTCATATAAAGCTTCTGTTGCCGAGAGCGAAAGGCAACACGAGAAATTCAAAGCAGAGTACAACCAAAAATTAGCAGACGAAGCTATTAGATTGGCAAATGAAGAGGCAAAAAGAGCAAATGAAGCTGAATGGAAAGCCCAAAAGGCTGCTGTCGAACAAGAACGATTTGAAAGATTTGGATTTTAAACACATATAACAATGAAAAAAGCATTAATCGTATTAGTATTAGCATTTCTTGCCTTGATTAGCAATGCAGAAACAATGGAATTTTCAATTTTTGCAAAAGCATTTGGGAAAGAGGTAGGACTTGGGAACCACGAATTTGAAACACCCGAAGCGAGTAATGGCTGGATTACAGCAAATTTCTCAGAAAATCTTGTCACCATTTATTGCGACGGGAAAGCATCTACTTATAAACTCAAAAAAATAATAACTAAAAACACATCATATAATACATATCAATACTACTACACAGCCGAAAACTATACAAGTCATAAGCTTTGTACTATTCAAATACATGGACAATATGGTGGTTATGAATCCGTTGTATTATACGGACATGGCACTGCCCTAAAATATTGCGTAAAATCATCCAAGCACTAAATGAGCGATATTTATCACAGAGACCAATTATCAACACTCATTTAACATAAAAATGATTACAATACTTCTCACCGCCAGCATAATCTACTTAATTCTTAAACTTTTTATTTCAAACAAAGATGGAAAATAACGAAAACAAACCTCAGAAGAAATCATGGTTCGAGCGTAATCTATGGATTGTTGCTTTGGGTCTAGCAATTTTTATGCTACGAATGTGCAAAGAACTTTCTCGATAAAACATATCACGAAAAGCTAAAGAAAGGACTTCTCCACTTTTTTGAGAAAAGTCAAGATGCATGTTTAACTCATCCCCTTTTTCGGCGTATAGACCAAAAAGTATGCTGAAAAAGGGGCAAAACAGACCCAACACATCACATTAATTATATATTAACAAAAAATCACAACCTAACACAAACAAGCATATGAAACTATTGAATATATCAACTATTCATGTTATTGCATCAATCTGCATATTTATATCCTCTTCCCTTTCAAGTATTGCACAAGAAATAAAGCAGACCAAAGCATACAAATATTCAAAAGTAACAAATTGTGATGCAAACGAGAATCCTGTTGAAACCCTTAAGGCTTCTGGTATTATTGTGTTTTCTGAAGCACAAGGAATGGAATTCTTTTCATTAGCATTAGGAGATTCAGAAGTACCATACAATGGACAAATAATAAACAAGAAAACGGAAACAATGAGCTCTTCAAAAAGTGTCAACATTTATTTGATAAAGCAGGAGTTCCATTCAAAGTCTGTTCCGATTCAAGTGTTTGAGTTTTTTGACCACTCAAAAAGTTCATTTGTTGCAGACGCTTTTGTAGTTAAAATCTTAAATGCAAACACATTTCAAACAGTAGCCACACAACTTTATGAAGGAATAACTAGAGTGCGCTAGTCCACATTCTGTATGCTTAACTTTTCGAGGGCTGATTTTGTTACCAGTTGTAGATGTTGCGGAGAATCCACCAGAGGCACACGATGATGAAGGCCACGATGGAAACGATAGATGAATTCAAATTAGAGTATAGGCGGGGAAAACGGTCGCGCAAATAGCGACTCGTGAACACAAATGCCAAGACTGGCAGCACCACCACGAGCAGTGCATTGTAGCGGATGGCGCCCATCAAATCTGCGTGCAAGAGGGCGTGGAGGGCGCGTTGCGAGCCACATCCTGGGCATTTGAAGCCTGTGAGCGAAAGAAATGCACACTTGGGGAATAGGCGTGTGCTGGAAGGATCATAAACAAAATAGATGACCGCAACGGTAAAAAATACCACTGCCAACACTGCATAGGTAATCTTCCTTCGCGCAGTCATCACTCCTTCACTGTTAGAGCATTATCATTGAGAATGGCATGAATAAAACAGACAATACCACCGAGAGGATACAGAGCCACGCACCCCAATCGCTGTATTTTTTAGCCTTCTCGTAATCGCCAGCCTGATATTTGTTCTTGGTCATCACCGCAAGCACTATTGCCACCACAGCTAATGGCGTGCAGCATAGCACGGCACACACGATGGCTGCCACAAGATTGGTGGGCGGGCATTCGGGAGCGGGTTCCTGTGCAGGAGCGGAAGCTTGCACGGGCGCCATTTGAGGTTGCACAAATTCAGGAGCCTGCACTGGCGGAGTGGGAGGTTCGGGGGCTTCGTAGGCAGGAGGAACAGGGACTGAATCCTGCTGGCCAGCCATATCGTCGTCTGAACCTACCACTTGCTCTTCAGCTGACGATTCCGTCTCTTGGATTTCATCAGCGCTAACGTGCGCTTCATCGGCTTCAGGAACTGCAACTGGCTGTTCTTCCACCACTGGGGCTGTCTCCACAACCAAGTCGGCCAATTCGGCAACTTTATCGATTCGCATCCAGCCATCCATACCTTTGTGCCAAACGTAGGTGTTGTTTTTGTCAAACGACATTCCCTGCAACTGTTCGATGGTGTATGGACCGCTTTGCGCACCATTCTGATTTATCCAATACTGAAGATTCATGCTCATAATCAATTTATTGTTATTGAATGGCAAAGATAAGCAATTTTTAATCAACAATTGCCTATCTCTGCAAAATTTTCTAAATTTCAGGGCTCTACCCAGTCGCCATTGGCCTTGATAAGAGCCACGAGGCGTGGAATGGCTTCTGTTTCGGGCACATTGCGCTCTATGCATTCCTTGCCTTTGTAGAGGCTGATGCTGTGGCGTGCAGCGCCCACATAGCCATAGTCGGCATCGGCCATTTCGCCTGGACCATTCACCACACATCCCATCACACCAATCTTGAGATGGGTGAGGTGGCTTGTGGCTGCTTTCACCTGCTGCACAGTGGTCTGCAAATCAAACATCGTGCGACCACAGCTTGGGCAAGAGATAAATTCAGTTTTTGAAGTGCGAAGTCGCGCTGCCTGAAGAATGGCAAATGCATATTCCACCACCTTCTGCTGGCTATCGTAATGAGGCGCTTCAAGCCAAATGCCATCGGCAAACCCGTTAAGCAGCAGTGTTCCCAAGTCGGCACCAGCTTTCACTTGGAGCCACTCAGTGTCGGTATCGGCATAATTCACGCGCACCACCACCGGGCAATCCACTCCGAGCGAAACCATGGTGTGAAGCATCGCCTGCAGGCTGCCTGTCACATTCATGTTGGCAGCAGTGGCTATCACCACCACATTCTCCAATCCTTTGAGCATTTGAAGTTGCTCTTTTGAGGCATCGGCAGCCACTTGCACAAACTGCACAGTTTTTGCTGCATCGTGAGCGAAATCGGCAAGCGGCACAAGCGGATATGTTTTTGTGCCGTCGGTCAATGCGCCGTCGGCGAAATAATAGTCAGGCTTCAGTTTGCCCGCTATATCTTCTGGAGCGCAAGAAGCCACCACTACAGGCACCTTTCTGCCACCGATTTTATCAAGCACGGTAAGCGAACGGCGGCGTTGAGGAGTCAGTGCATCATAACCCTCGTACACCTCCCCTTCTATCACATCGTGGCCCGCACGGCCTGTAATATACTGAACGAGTTTCTGAGCCACAGGCACTTCCACTTCAGGGTCTTCACTGAGCGAAACGCGGATAGTGTCGCCCAAGCCTTCCGACATCAGGCAGCCTATGCCCACAGCGCTCTTGATGCGGCCATCTTCGCCGAAGCCCGCTTCAGTAACACCCAAATGCAATGGGAAATGCATATCTTCAGCATCCATCGCAGCCACTACGCGGCGCACTGCCTCTACCATCACCACCACATTGGAAGCCTTCATCGAAATCACCACATCGAAGAACTTCTGCTCCACGAACACGCGCAAAAATTCCATCACGCTCTCCACAATTCCTGCGGCAGTGTTGCCGTAACGGCTCATAATGCGGTCGCTGAGGCTTCCGTGATTCACACCGAGGCGCACTGCTGTGTGATGCTCTCGACAGATGTCGATAAATGGCACCAAGGCATCGTGAATGCGCTGCAGTTCGGACTGATATTCTTCATCGGTGTAGCTGAGACTCTTAAACTGGCGTGCAGGGTCAACGAAGTTGCCCGGATTAATGCGCACCTTGTCGGTCACAGTAGCGGCAGCAAAAGCTGCCTTTGGATTGAAGTGGATATCAGCCACCAAGGGCACATTGCGCCCTTGCTCACGAAGCGCGGTGCGAATGCGGCCAATGTTTTCTGCCTCCTTCACTCCTTGTGCAGTGAGACGCACGATATCGCCCCCGGCATCGGCTATTCGCTGGCTCTGAGCCACACTGGCTTCAATGTCGTCGGTATTGGTGTTGGTCATCGACTGCACCCTCACCTCATGGCTACTGCCAAGCATCACCCCGCCCACATTCACATCTACAGTGGCACGGCGGCGATAGTTGAAAATATTGTTCATCAATTCACTTTAAAGTCGTATTTCACTTCAGCCAAATCTTTGTTGGCCTTTTCAATTTTTGCCCCGAGAGTGGCCTTGTAGGCAGCCACCTTTTCTGCGATTTTCTCATCGCCGAGCGCCATCATTTCGGCAGCAAGAATAGCAGCATTCATCGCACCATTCACACCCACTGTGGCCACAGGAATGCCTGGAGGCATCTGGATGATGCTCAACATGGCATCCAATCCGTCGAGCATACCTTTGATGGGCACACCTATCACGGGAAGTGTGGTGCTGGCGGCTATCACACCAGGCAATGCCGCAGCCATACCTGCGCCAGCTATAATCACCTTGATGCCACGGTCCTTTGCCTCACGGGCAAACTTTTCCACAGCATCGGGGGTACGGTGAGCTGAGAGGGCATTCACTTCGAATGGAATTTCCATATCGTTAAGCCACTTGCAGGCTTTTTCCATCACGGGCATATCGCTTGTGCTGCCCATAATGATACTGACTAATGCTTTCATTTCTTTATCTTTATATCGTTTGTTATTATCCAAAAAGTTGCATCAGCAAAGTGACGCATAAGAAACCGTTGAGCGCTCCAGCAAGCACTTGACCAAGGGTGTGCCGACCGAGAATGATGCGAGCAGAGCCCAACATACCACACAGCAGCACTGCCACCATCAACACCCACACGAGATTGAACGCCTCGGTCACCAGCACATGCATATTGTAGATGAGCGCCACGATGCCAGCCATGCCAGCCATGTGCGCGCTGATTTTCCACCACAGGTTCACCACTGCCGAAATCGTCACAGCGAGGGCTCCTCCGGCGCAAAACATCACCATCCACATCGGGGCGTGCACACGAGTGTAGAGATAAAATGCCGCAGCCACATAGCACACCAGTGCAAAGATGAACGGCAGCAGTCGCTCCTTGCGGTCGACCAAGTTCTTGTCGGTGATTAATTTAAAATGATGCAAAGTGGTGATGAAAAACATTGGCAGCACGCAAGTAATGCCGCCCACCACCAGCAGCACAGTCACACGCAATCCCATATCATAGGCGCTCAAATAAGAGCACCATAGCGCTATCAGCACACCATAGGTGGGCACAAGAAGCGGGCTGAGCATTGCCGAGGCAAAGCGCGAGAGTCCCACCATTATTCTTCCATATTTCACATCATTTGCTTTCATCAAATTATATGCTTGGTTTCATTATTCACTAAAGTTCCTTTCGATGACGCGAATCAGGGATGCCTAATTGCTCGCGATATTTTGCCACTGTACGTCGGGCCACGTTATAGCCTTTTGCCTTGAGCAGCTTTTCAATGGCGCCATCGCTCAGCGGACGCGATTTGTTTTCACTCTCTACAATTTCACGCAAGGCATTCTTCACAGCCTTTGTGGAAACCGACTCCTCGTCACTTTCGCCGACAGGGATGCCCCCACTGAAGAAATCCTTCAACTTGAAGGTGCCCCAGGGCGTCATCACATATTTACCTCTTTCGCCGCCACACACACGAGAGATTGTGGTCTGGTCAAGGCCTGTGTCGTTTTCTATATCCTTATACTTCATCGGCACAAGCTGATTGTCGTCGCCTGTGAGGAAAAAAGCCATTTGGTGTTTGATTATCGACCTCATCACCTTCATCAGTTTTTCTTGACGACGTTTCAGGATGGCTATGAATCGGTTGGCACTATCGTAGAACGACTTCACGCTCTTGTCCTTTGCAGCGAAGGTCTCAATGTCGCCCGACAATTCTTCAGCTATCACCAGTTCGGGAATGCGGTTGGGCATGCTCACCAGCACTTTGCCTTCCTCCACCTCAACCTCAAATTCTGGAATAATCTGATTTCTGCGAATATCGCTCAAGCCACCAGAAAAGCCATTTCCTGGCTTCGGATGTAATTTGTGCAGTGCCTTGAGGAGCGATTTCAGTTCGTCGGTGGTGATATCCATCCGGCTGCATATCTTTTCGTAGTGGCTCAGCCCCAACTCCTCAAGATACTTGTCGATGAGTGTTTCAAGTTTAGCGTTTTCAGGAGTTTTAGGCTTTTGGCGCACCTGTATCAACAGACATTCTCTCAAAGTGCGAGCACCCACACCCACGGGGTCGAGTTGCTGCACCACAGCGAGCACTCTTTCCACATCTTCACGCTCCACTTCCAAATCGGCATTGAAAGTGAGGTCATCGGCAATGCCGCTCGTGGTGCGAGCCAGCCAGCCGTTTGAATCAAGATTGCCTACAATGTATTCAGCAATCTGCTTATCGTCGTCGGAAAGATTGAGTTCGTTCACCTGAGTCATCAAATGCTCTTCAAGCGACTCCTCCGCTATGGCAATAGGAGCAAAATAGGCGTCGTTCACACTCCAGTTACGGGCTTGATACAATCGCTCTCCTGGCAGCGGCTTGTCGTAGGCAGCGCCATCAGGATCCGGATTGTCGTATGAGTCTGCCACAGTACGTTCGTCCTTCACAGGCGTAATCTCATCGCTCTTTTTTTCCAAAAGAGGGTTTTCCCTCAACTTATTGAGCACATCTTCTTCAAGCTCCCTGGGCGACTTTTCCAAAAAAGGAGCCAATTCCACATTCTGGATAGAAATGAATGTATGCTGTTGTTCAAGTGCGAGATGTGGACCTGCTACGTTAGTTTTTGCCATAACTGTAAAATTTTAATTTGTGTTGTTCAATATAGATTCGGTAATGCAAATTTACTGCATATTGCCAAATATTCCAAAAGTGTACTTGCTTTTTTATGCCACCAAGTCACATTCCGAAATTTCTCCAAGCCAGAACGAACAATATGGGATTATTTCAAGCCTATGAGTCTTCGAGAGGAAAGGCGACAAACATGCAAAATTTTGGCAAATTCACATTTTGCCAACCACCTATAAATCAATAAGTAAACAATAGATTACATCAACCGTCCCTTTGATGTATAGAAATAAGGTCAAATCAAGTCAACCTAAATTAGGAAAACTCAGAAACACCCGAAACACTTGAAACACCTGAAACACCCATTTACATTTCGCTTTTGGACCAAAAACCGCCTATTTTTTGGTCAAAATCGGAAATCGCGACAGTTTCCGTGATGCAAGTGAAACACCCTACGAGAGGCATAAAACATACCCAAAAACTATGGTGCGAAGATAAGACATCTTTCACCGGCGCACAATGCCAATAAGGTTTTTTCAAAATCACCTATAAATCAACAGGTAAACCACACTTTACATCAAAAGAACCGCTTTGATGTATCGTGTATCGCACACTAAAAGATGTGAATCAGGGGGCGAAAGTGCCGTCGAATGGGAGCGCCTTTAAGGTGCCCAGTTGCTTCACTTTAATTTCGGAAGGAGTGCCGATGTAGTGTACCTTGCCACTGCCTACGCCTTTCAGATGCAGCTTCCCGCCAGTGCTATTGCAATAGATGTGCCCCGAGCCTCCCATTGAGCAATTGATGTCTTTAGCCTTCAATTCAAGAGCTCGGATTTGACCGGTGCCGGCAAATTTACACCTCAAGTTTTCCACTTCACCGTCGGCATTAATTCGTCCCTTGCCTGTTGCCACTTCCAGAACCGCAGTCGTAGCTTTCAAGCCACGTATGTTCACCACACCATTGTAGGATGTTTTCGCGGTAAACTTAGGCATCACTAAATTATTTTTGATAGTGATGGTGCTGTCGCTTTGGTTCACCACCATTTGAAGCATTCGTGAATACACCACCACAGTAGGCACACCCGAAGTGAAATTGTAGTCGGTGAGCTGAATGCTCAGTTTTCCCTTTTTGTTGTTTTTGAAGATGAACATGTCAGCCACACTTTGAGGAGCGTCAAACTCTGCCATGCCCGCCTTCTTATCATCAGCGCAGTACACCACATTAATGTTGTTTTCCACCGAAAGTGTAGTGAAATCGCCAACATTCACTTCAATATGCTTCACTTCTTGAGCAAAAGCCACTACTGCAGAGCAAACCATACACAGCAACAGTAGCAACGCTTGTTTTTTCATTTTTTCCATATTATTAGGTCTTTATTTGTTTCACTCACCTAAATAGGTGGCTTCTATATAATTTAATATTTCATTTAACTCTGCGAAAGTGCGCGCCTGCAGCATCTTGATACGCGTTTCGCGGAAGTTGTAGATGCCCTTAAACAGCGGTGTGGCCGCCAAGTGCCTACGGATGTGGAGAATGCCACGGAATTCATCAATGCGGTTGATGCTCTCATCAATCTGGCGACGAAGCAGCGCCATCTTCTCCTTGTTGGGAATGTGTGGCACCTCGCCGGTGAGCATATACTGCTTCATTTCCTTGAAAATCCAAGGTGCGCCAATCGAAGCACGACCCACCATAATGCCGTCCACGCCGTAGCGGTCGTAGTATTCCTTGAGTTTTTGCGGTGTGGTGATGTCGCCGTTGCCGATGATGGGGATGTGCATGCGTGGATTGTTTTTCACCTCGCCAATGAGTGTCCAGTCGGCCTCGCCAGTGTACATTTGGCTTCGTGTGCGGCCATGGATGGTGAGCGCCTGTATACCGCAGTCTTGCAGTTGCTCTGCCACCTCCACGATGTACTTCGAATTGCAATCCCAGCCGAGGCGGGTCTTGGCAGTGACCGGAATATCCACGGCATCAACCACCGCACGGGTGATTTCGCACATGAGCGGCACATTGCGGAGCAAGCCTGAGCCTGCACCTTTGCCTGCCACCTTTTTCACCGGGCAACCGAAATTCAGGTCGATGACATCGGGATGCACCTCTGCACACATCTTTGCGGCTTCCACCATCGGAGCCACTTCGCGGCCATAGATTTGGATGGCTGCAGGGCGTTCAGCCTGAGAAATGTTGAGTTTGCGCAGCGTGGCCTGGATGTTGCGGATGAGTGCGTCTGCCGAGACAAATTCAGTGTACACCATATCGGCCCCTTGTTCGCGACATATCTGGCGAAACGAGAGGTCGGTCACATCCTCCATTGGCGCCAGCATCACTGGACGCTCTCCCAAGTCGATTTTTCCAATTTTCATCTACCTACTAATATCTTGATTTTAGGCGCAAAATTATACAATTTTCGTCACATAGGCAATTCCGGTGGTGGTCCATTGTTCGTTCATTCTGGTAGAAAGACGGAAAAGAGCCCTGTTTTTGGTTCTCAACACCCTCGCCATCAAGCAGCGAAAAAGAAAACAGCCCTGTCATCTCGACAGAGCCGTTTACCTTAAAATTAACAAGCTATTTCTATTTATATACGGATATTATTGTTTGATTCGCGTTAGAATGTACGCTTCACTGTGCTGTGAGTGCCGTCGGTGTAAGTGGTTACCACTACGTTCATTCCGCTGAATGGAACTACCGACTTCTGGCCGTACATGTTCACGTATTCAATCTTTGCAGGAATCTTGGTGTCTTGAACGATGTCGTCGATTCCGGTTGGAGTATTCTCTGTGAAGTTTACGGTGATTACAGCTTCAGCAATGTAATATTCCTTTGCCAATACAGGAGCCTTCATACGAGTGTCGTTCTTGACAGCTGTTTTTTCAGGCTTTGCATAGATGCGTACGATATAGGTCACATCGAGGTCGTCATCGTTTTCCACATCACTCGCACCGAAGATGTCGGTCACGTGGATGGTTTTATCGTCAACGTGTTGTGGCAAGAACTCTGGATTCAAGATTCCATTTACCGAGAATTCCTTCAAGCTGTTGCGCTCTTCGTCGATGGCTGGCATACCTTCTTCTGAGTTAATCACAATTGGGTGAGCGTCTTCATCGAGGCGAGCCATATAGTCGGGATTCACTTCCATTGCACGATTGCCACCAACCACGCGCCATACGCGGTACTTCACAACTTTGTCGGCGTTGACGCCTTCAGCAGCGATGTTCAACACGGTTTGATAATAGCGGCCCATCTTGCCATTGGCATCCTGGAAGGTGTATTTACTCATCATCTTATCCTCTTCTGTCACATTAGCTCTGATGCGATAGGTGGTTGAGAGAGGTGCGCCATAGGTGTTGTAAGTACCGTCGATTGCGTTGCGGTAAGTATTAATCACAGGCACGTAAGAATTGTCACCATCCTTCAAAGATGCATCGAGGATTTGAGGCTTTTCGGTGTATTTCACATTCTTCTTGAATGAGCCGTTCTCATACACCGCATAGTTCCAGCTTGGGAGGCGTTGTGCCATACCGATTTCGTTAACTTTTTCAGAAGCCTGATTAATCACCTTATTCAAGTCGTATTCAGCAATCATGCGGTCTTGCTCGAGTGAGAACTGGATAGCAGGACTTGCATCGAGTTTGCCGTCGTTGATGCGTTCAGAGAGCACATTGTCGTTTTCAACATCTGCGAGAGTCACTGCATTGTCGGTGAGATTTACTTCTGTCTTGTAAACCTTGATAAGGCTGAATGAGCTGTGAAGTTCTTTCTTCTCTCCTTCAAGGCCAGTAAATGAAGCCTTGTATTCGTAGCTTTCAGGATGTTCGTTCTTTGCAGTAGAAGCGCTGAACTCATCGTTGAACGATTCAATCTGGAAGTTCTTGAAATCCACTTCTTCATCAGCAGTGTAGCTTGAATTTGTCTTGTATGAGTATGTAGCATCAACGACATCTTGCTTTGAGCCTTCCTGATTGTACCATTTCACACTGTAATTATAGTCAATGTAATACGTCGTTTTCTTCTTACTACCTTCTGTATGACTACCCACACTGTTGATGGAGAGTTCAGCAATCTTGGTTGCTTCGCTTACGTTGTGGTTCACATCGTAGCGATAGAATGTGAGTTTTGAACCTCCCTGGAGGTTGTTGTACTTCACGTGGGTGTTCACTACATTGTGAGCGATGGTGATGAAGTTCTTGTAGTTGTTGGTTTCGTTAGCCAAATCGTAGTCGCTTGTAGAAGCGGTACCGATTTCAAGACGAAGACCTTCATCAAGGTCAAGACCAGGGATGAACACCTTATCGTTGTTGGAATACACTTCCTGGAAATCTTTGAACATACCGTCGGTTGGTTGGCCAGAAACGATATAAGTGATTTCACGACCGTTTTGAAGTTGTGGTTCAAGATAAGAATACTCGAAAGTTTCACCAGGAGCCACTGTCACTTGCTTACCTTCAGCATCCATCAAAGGCTTGATGCTACCATCCACGTCGCGGTACCATACCAAGAAGCGTTGAGGAATTTCGTTGCCAGTGATTTGGTTGAGCGATGATGTCCAGTCAAGGGTCACCTTGTAATCTTTGCCAGCTGCAGGGGTTGCAGTAGCCTTCAGTTGAATACCATAGAGGCCCAAAGATGGAGCATGATTTTTCTCATAGTTGGTATATGGAGTTGATGTGCTACCTTGCAAGTCGCGGCTTTTCCAGCTCCACAAGCGATAGTCAGGAATAGTAACAATCATATCTGATACGTCGAAGTGCTTGGTGCCAGTTTTGCCCATCATGCAGAAGAAGTGGTATTCGTCATAACCTGTCACAGAACTACAGTCGTGTTCCACTTTGAAAATAGAGCCATTCACGAGGTCTTCGTAGAAGTTCTCGATTTGCTTGCCGCCGCTCACTGCCACTGGGCTATATTCTTCAAACATACCGTTGAAAGGAGCATAGTTGTGAATCACTGAGCCACTCCATTCGCGTCCACGTCCTTTCGACATGAAGAAGAAGCGGTTGGCGTTGCCTGAGAGGCGGTAAACTGCGCCAGGGTTAGCGTTGGTCTTGCCATCGGCAGTGGTAGCAGGAATGTAGACGCCTTCGGTCAGCACTTCCACCGATTCAATTGACTTTGAAATATATTCAAGCGTTTCCTTTTCTGTCAAACCCTTTGAATGTGAGGGCACCCAAAAATCCTTCACCTTTACAGCGAGGGTGGTGTAGCCTTCTTCATTTGGAGTATAGTCGCCAGCAGCAATACCATATGACTTGTTAAGGTCGCT
Organism: Bacteroidales bacterium; assembly: GCA_030531495.1. Taxonomy (GTDB): domain Bacteria; phylum Bacteroidota; class Bacteroidia; order Bacteroidales; family Muribaculaceae; genus Sodaliphilus. Next base: position 24,013 of record JAUNNJ010000001.1, on the reverse strand, counting down.
GGTAGCTGTCACTTTATAATTAATCACACCTTCGCGTTCACCAGTAGCAGTATAGCCGCATTGGAGGATGCCAGGAATCGACTTGTCGGTATAGATGTATTTGAGCATCGCCATGATTTGGCGAGGATCGGTTGCGGGCTCAGCCAATGAAGATGTAATCTTGCCGCCATTGGCATTTGTCCAGGTGTAAGTTTTTCCAGCGAAGAATTCTCTTGTCTTCACAACAGGATCAGCACTTGCAGTGATTGATGACAACGCCACTGCTACGAGCGAAATTAAAAGGATAAAATGTTTTTTCATAATCAAATTGCTTGTTACTTCTTATAGTATAATAGTAATTTAAATTGCCTAATGCTTTTGTATATAATCCTTGAATTCATCAGAAAAAATTGCTTGCTGCTTGTTCTTTGTATTGATGATTTCAAATCTTACGCTGCAAAATTACCCCCGTATTCTTGTCCAAAAAAATCCATTTTTGTACAAACACACATTTCTTCTAATCAAAAATTTTTACTCACTGATTTTCTGATAGTTCCAAATTTATCCAATTATAACCAAGCCGAAGAAACTCCACTACCACAAAGCCTCTTAGTGTCCCAAATTTCCTATAAAATAGCAAATACAAGAACGCATCATTCCTCGCTTTGGGTATAGTCGCTTCTCCACAGGAAAGATGGGCTGAAAGCCATCAGGAAACGGCTGTGCTTTTTGAACTATTCTTACAAGATACTGTATCCCCCATTTGCTCCTTCTGGGACAAAAAACGCTATAAAAAAAACAGCCCTGTCATCTCGACAGAGCTGCCTTTGTTCTAAGCTATTTCTATTTATACACGGATTTTATATTCAATTTTAATATTACCTTGTTGTTCAAATGAATGAATTTGGAAAAAATCATCAGCATCTTGAGTTATTTTGCCGCTTCAATTTTCACGTTGCAAAATTACAAACACTTTCTCATCCAAAAAAATCCATTTTTAAATCTTATCAAAATAGCTACACAAAATTTCATATTATCAACTGATTTACAATATATTACATAGTTGTAAAAATTTTTCCACAAATACTAATTTTATCCATTTATCCACAAAAACTTGATTTTTGGATGAACTTCTGAGGCAAAAAAGCAGTAACTTTGTGGCAAAATCATACCACCGCAAAATTAATGAATCGAGAGATATTCCATATTGCCATCCCAGCCATCGTCACGAATGTCACAATCCCCTTATTGGGGCTAATCGACACCGCTGTCGCCGGACATTTGAGCGGGGGAAGCGGCGCCACATTCATCAGTGCAGTGGCTGTAGGGGCTATGATGTTCAACCTCATCTACTGGAATTTCGGCTTCTTGCGAATGGGCACTTCTGGCCTCACCGCACAAGCCTTTGGGCGCAACGACAAAACTGAAAGCGTGAAGATTCTCCAACACGCCACCGCACTCGGCTTCCTGATTTCCATCTGCATCATCGCACTCCAGTGGCCTCTGCAATGGATTACCCTCCTTGCCATCGGGCCCAGCGAGGAGGTGAGGGAACTGGCTCTATCCTATTTTTATATAGGTGTGTGGGGCGCTCCTCCCACACTGATGATGATGGGCATCAAAGGATGGCTGTTGGGCATGCAAGATTCACGGAGCCCAATGGCGATATCCATCGGCGTGAATGTGCTCAACATCCTCATATCGCTGCTTGCCGTGTTTGCACTGGGCTTGGGATTCAAGGGCATCATTGTGGGCACAGTGCTTGCAGAGTGGATTGGACTCGCCTACTCAATTTGGCTACTGAAGCACAAATATCCGGCACACATCTCGGCCATCAGTGTGAGCCAAGCATTCCGATTTGAGGGCTCTGCCCGCTTCTTCAAGGTGAATTCACACATCTTCATCCGCAGCACTCTCATGATGCTCCAGGCACTATTTTTCACTGCCGCTGGGGCACGAAGTGGCGACATGACACTTGCCGTGAACACACTCATTCTGCAAATGGCGATTCTCTTCTCCTATTTCATGGACGGCATAGCTTTTGCCGGTGAAGCGATTGCGGGGAAATATTGCGGACGAGGCGATTTGGCGTCGGAGCGCAGCTGCGTAATCCACCTTTTCGGGTGGGCGGCGGTATTCACTGCCATTTGCACCGCACTCTACACCATATTTCCAAAAGAGATATTCACACTACTCACCAATGATAATTCCGTGGTGGCTGCCGCACTCGACTACCGCTGGTGGTGTGCCATCTTGCCCATTGCTGGCATGGCAGCCTTCGTGTGGGACGGCGTGTTTATCGGCCTCACCCGCACACGCGCGATGATGCAAGCCGTAGGCATTGCATTGGCCGTGTTTTTCATCTCCTATGCCCTGCTCCCCCACTCCATGGGCAACCACGCGCTGTGGCTCGCCTACGTTGGTTTCCTCGCCACCCGCTCCATCGTGCAAACCCTCCAATACGGCCTACAAAAATCAAACTAACCCAACCGATTTGAACAGAAATTCAAAATATAATTCGACAAATTCGCTAAATTCGTGACTTGAAAAAAACGGCACCCTCCTCATAGTTGTCACCTCAAAATTCTCGATGGTGCTCAATTCGTGACCATCCACTATATTTCCACTGAGCCCATATCCACCACCAAGTATAAATTACGAGCACACAAAAATCCCGAGTCTTTTTGGGGACTCGGGATTTTGTATATAAAGATGATATGGATTTCTACGACTTCTTGCGGTTGCGGACGCTTCGCGTAGCGCCACCACCACTCGGCTTAGCTTCGCGCGTTTTCACCTTGGTCTGCTTTGGCTTGCTTTCCTTCTTGGTTTCCTTCGCGCCACGCTTAGTGGTTGATTTCTTTTCCTCTTTTTTCTTGTCTTCAGTAGCAGCTTCTTCTACATTCTCGCCTGCAGCTTCACGCTCTGCTTTTTCCTTGGCTTCTTTTTGAGCCTGGAGCTCTTCGCGTGAAGGCACCCAAAGTCCCTTGTCGAACTGGCGGAGACGACGCTCAATGCTGTCTTGAGCATGCTTGTAAGCCTTGTCGTCGGGGAATTGCATACGCAGCGTCTGGTTGCGGAGGTTCTTCACCTTGTAGATATCGCCGCTGTACATATTGAGTTTGAAGAAGTCGTCGAGGTTGTAGCGAAGCAAGTTGTTGTCGTTGTCGGTGAACACGAACTGCTGAGCGATGTAAGGACGGATGTCGTTGAGTTTCACCCAGAACATAGGCCATTTTTGCACCACTCCAAATTCATCCTCGCGGTGAAGCACTGGGCAGATAGCATCCACACGGCTACGCATCTTATTGCTGCGGGTATCAAATTCCCAGTTTTCAATAATATAGTAGCTGAGCACTTCACTGCCTGGGATATCGGCATTTTCAATAGCATACTTTGGAGCCTTTTCTGTGCTACCCTTTGCATGAGCGTAGAGAATGTGGAAACGGTCGAGCATGCTGCTCACCTTGTATTTATAGGTTTCGGTAAACATTTCACGTCCATCGAGCCACTCATACACATTGATTTCGCCATTGGCCACATGGCGCATGATGATGAAGAACAAGCTCTCGCCATCTTCATTCGGCTCCTCTGGATAGTAGAGCGCTGCATTTTTACCCTTTGTGAGATCAAGCTCTCGATACACCACCTTCTTCCATTGAAGATCGGCATCACTTGGCTCAGTCTGTTCGTAGAACGCCTGCTGACGAGAAGACACTTGCGATTGAGCCTTCTTCTTGTCGGTTTCGGAAGTTTTTTTCACCACCTGTGCCTGAGCCACAGAAGCAGTGCATGCAATAGCCACCACGAAGGCGATTAATTTAAGAAACTTCATATCTAAAGTTTTGAAATATTATCTAATATGTATTGTTGCAGTATTTAATTATCAATTCACAATCACTTCCATTGGAGCGATGTCGCGGGTCACGCCATCAGGACCTGTAGCCTTCACGCGAGAAATATAGAAGCGCTTGCCATGCTTCATCTGCTTCATTGCCTCTTTCTGACGAGGAGAGAAGCTTGAGCCCGACGATTTTTCGCTCATGGCGTTGCCCATCTGGTCGAAGAGCACCATTTCGAAACTTACCACACGGAAGTCAATCTTCAAGAGGTCGTCGTCGATGGCAGCATCCAATCCGCTTGCGCCAAGGAGCGTACCCTTAGAGAATGGCTTGCCACCCTTGTACATCGCGCGCTGGCCATTGCCATCGGTGTAGGTGATGAATGGCATTGGATCGGGCAATTTACGCACACGGAAACTGGTGGTGCCCACATTGGTGCGCTGACCGTCGATTTCTGCAGTCACAGTAATCACACATTCGCTGCCGATAGCTGATGAGCGAGCCACCCAACCCTTTTCGGTCTTGGTGAGCGAGCCGTTGGTCATCGAAGCCTGAATCGACTGTTGTGGCACACCAGCCACAGCGATTGAAACAGGGTTGTCGATACCGGCATAGAACACATTCATCATCGTTGCCGACACGCTTGCCAGAGGCTCGATTACGGTGTACGACGACTTGAAGTCGCGCTTGGTCACAGAACCGTCGCGAGCAGTGACTTCAATGAAACCAGAGAAATCAAACGTACCCACACTGCCTGTCGACACTTCGTAGTGACTGCCGCTGAGCTGACTACCGTTAACGAAAACGCGTGGACGCGCTGTGGTGTCGATTGCTGCCATCACAATTTCTGCAGAATACTTGCTGCCACGCATCACCATCTTCGATTCTGGAACCACGAAGGCATCAAAATGATTGACACGGAGTTCACCGGTGTCGAGATTTGATATCATTGAGCCCAACGCCACGCCTTCAGCGAAGCGAATATCGTTTTGCAATTTTGAAAGCAAAGTGACTGCAGCGATGGCAGGCATACCCTCAAACAGGCTTTCTTCCCAGAGTTTTTCGCCTTGCTTGGTTTTCACTTTGGCAGTGGAGAGCGCTTCCTCCACATTTTTCTGGCTGTCGGGGTTGTCGAGCATTCCCAAAATGAATGCACGATACTGCTCAATCTTAGCGCGCAATTGGGCACCCTTCTTGCCCGTTGGAGGCAGCATCACCTGTGCGGCAGCGTCGAGGTTGTCCTCGTTCTGGATGTTATTCACATCACCTTGAGGGCCATCGCACTGCTTCACGATTTCCACCTTCAACGATTCGATATATTCATAAAGACTGTCGGTAGAGTTACGCACCTCTGTGCCCAAGTCAAGCCACTGACGGCCCTGCTTAGGATATTTGTTGTAGAATGCTTGAATTTGCTCAAACATCATCTGGCTGCGCACGGTGAGTGTGCGATTGGTGCGCGACAGGCCCTGTTGCACTTGGCGGAACCCGTTGAGCACATCACTCGACACATTCAAGGCAAGCATTGCTGTCAGAACGATGTACATCAAGTTGATCATCTTCTGACGAGGCGACATGCGGCCGACCGTCTGGTTTTTAGCGTTTGCCATGCTTTATTCTTCAGGGTTTTCGTTGTCGTTGAGGTCTACGCCAGGCATGCCACCCATTGGGCGATACATGTTCACGGTCATAGCCTTAATCATTTTTTCGTACACACTGTTGAGTTGCTTCATGTAGCGAGCCATCTTTTCAGTTTCGTCGCAATAGTGAGCGCTTTCTGCTGCCGACTTTTCGTACATGTCGCGGATATCCTTCAAGCCACGGTTCACACGGTCGATACTGTCGAGTTGTGAAGAGATGCTCTTGAGTTGGATTTCGTAGATGGTGTTCAGGCCACTGATGTTGCGGTTGAGGTTTTCCATCTGTTCCACATAGCCAGTGCTGCTTTGTGTAATGTTTTCGCTGTTTTCTGTGATAGCGCGATAACTACCGAGAAGAGTTTCCGAAACATTGTTGAGCGCAGAGGTGGTCTCGTTGAGGCGTTGCATCTGTTCAGAGATACCAGCCATTTGGCTCAAGTATTGTTGAGTGGCGTCGGTAAGTTCTGCCATGCGGCTCAGCTGGCCGCTTGCAGCAGCCATTTTAGCAATGCTTTCGCTCAATGAGCGTGAATCTTCTTCAGTGAGTTCAATGCCTTGTGGCAGACCTACAGCGGCTTTTGCTTCAGCTTCGGTGATGGTAGGTTGAGCAGGTGCTTGCACTGCGCCAGTGCCACCAATCACGATGTTGCCACCAGCCTCGAAGTCAGGACGGTCTTCTGGGTCGCCTGTAGCGAGCACTGGGAACACTTGCTCCCACTTATAGTCTTTCTCTGGGCGGTCGAACGCAGTGAGGATAAACATCACAACTTCGGTACCCATACCGATGGTGAGCATTTCGTTACCACCTTCAAGGTGAAGAATCTTGAACAATGCACCCAAGATTACGACTGCAGCACCAATACTGTAGGCAAAGTTGAAGAATCGCTGACCTGCTTCGCCCGAGAGGAAGCGTTCAACCACATTTTTATATTTCTTGATTTTTCCCATGATCTTTATTTATTGAGCGGAAAATATGCTTTTTCTGATTAGTTTTTCTTTCTTTTCACCTTAGTGTAACCCACCTTTGAGCGAACGCAACGGAAACCGATGTAAGAACGCTGTTCGTTCTGGTATTCCCACATGCGGAGGTCGGCGCGAATATTGTGAGCCACATCCTTCCACGAACCACCACGTACAATCTTGCGCGACATCTTGTATGGGTCGTCTTTTGCCACATTGTAGCGATATTCAGGGTTGAGGTCACTGGTCATGCGGTCCACACTTTCGGTGTAAGCTGTTGAGGTCCATTCACTCACATTACCAGCCATGTCATACAGTCCGAAGTCGTTGGGCTCATAGGTTCCGACAGGCGCACTCACAATGCTACCGTCTTTCACATAGTTACCTTCCATCGGCTTAAAGTTGGCATAGAAGCATCCTTCGTCTTCAGTAAGTGGAAGGTCGCCTTCCCATGGATATTTGTTCTTGCTCACGCCTGCACGCGCTGCAAATTCCCATTCAGCCTCGGTTGGCAAGCGGTAAGGCTCTACATACACGCCTTCCTTGCCGAGCGACTTGCGGAGAAATTCTGTACGCCAGTTGCAGAAAGCATTTGCTTGCTCCCAACTTACGCCCACCACTGGATAGTTGTTGTAGTTGCCGTTGGCAAAATACATACGCACATAGGGCTCGTTGTAAGCATTGTCGAAGTCGTTAACCCAACAAGTGGTGTCGGGGAACACATTTACTATATATGTGTTGACGAAATCCCATTGACCTGAGAGTGGACGATTCATGGTCTGACGCACGATGCGGCCATTGTCGTCGATGTAGGCAGTGTCCTTGCTGATGATAGGAGTTTCGGTAGGCACTGCGTGGTCGGTGTTATAGTCGCGAGTGGCAGGATCAAGGCGGTGTTTACGCTTCACAGCCTCGGTCATGTTGTAGATTTCGTAGCGATAGTTCATCTGGGTTGGGTCGAGTTCCTTCACGCCAGTGATAGGGTTGATGCGATACACACTTTCGATAGCGCGCTCTTCATCTTCACTTGGATTACGCCAAGGAATGTTTTTCGTCCAGTCGAGATGAGGCTTCACAGGGTCGCCATACTTATCTTCTGTGATTTTAAATTCGTCGTTGCCACCATAAGCAGGGTCGGCAAGGCGTTCACGGATAATGGAGTCGCGCACCCAGTAAAGGAATTGCTTGTACTTAGAGTTGGTGATTTCGGTCTGGTCCATCCAGAATGCATCCACTGACACGCCACGCGCTGTGGAGTCGATACCCCAAAGAGAATCGTTCTGCGATGGTCCTTCCTTCATAGAGCCACAATCCACGAGCACCATACCATAAGGCGTAGGCTCCACAAAAGTAGAGCCACTCACACCTGTCACCTCACCTCCGTAAGCCGAGATAGACCTGCGGCCTGAGAAGCAAGATGTGAGCACTGTTGCAAACACGAATGTGGTGAGACAAATAAATAGTACCTTTTTCATATTCTACATTAATCGAATACTCTTATGTTTATTTTTATTTTTTTCGCCTAAATTCAATTTCACGTTGTAGTTAACAAAAATCTCGTGGCTACCGGAAGTGGCCTTTGAGATATCGGAAATTGGATAATCGTAGGAGTAACCCACTACGAAATTCTTAATTTCAACTCCGGCAACAAGGCTCACGGCGTCGTTGTGGCGATATGCCACACCACCGGTGATAAACTTGTTGTAGCGCACACGCATTGTGGCTTCTGCTTGGAAAAGATTGAAATCAGTCTTCACAAAAGCAGAGGGCTGTAATTCAAATAACGTATTTTTTATTGGAATATTGCCACCAGCCATAAAATAATATGTGCGCCCGGCCTCAAATATGTAGAGGTCTTCCTCGTTTCCTTCTGTCTTCATTTCCACCGAAGGTTGGTTGAGGTGAGTAGCCGAAATGCCCACCCACCAGTGCTTGTGCTGGTAGTGGATACCGGCCGCCATATCGAAGGCGTTGCCCGAAACATCGGTCTTTGGAATAGCGTCGTCGGATTCTTCACCGCCCACTTCAATGATTTCCGAGCCCTTGAATTTCTCATTCACCAAGCCCACCTGGAAACCGCCGCTGAGCGTGCCACCCCAGAGTTTGTGCTTGTAGGCAATCTGTGCTGAAGCGTTGAGGCCTGAATACAGACCCATGCTGGTCTGGTTGATGGACACACCGGTGGCAAAGCGCTTGTTGAGGAATTTGAATGGCATGTCGGCCAAGCCCACAAACGAGAGCGGAGCGTGCTTGATGCCCACCCACTGAGCGCGGCTGCCCACAGTCACGTGGACATAGTCGGTGTTGCCTATGGCTGAAGGGTTGTAATAGCCTGGCACCATATAATATTGGGTGTATTGATTATCGACCTGAGCCTTCAGCGTCACTACCGACGCAAAAGCCACAAGCACCAACATCAAATATTTACGAATGCCAGTCATCATCCCTTATTCCCTTCAACAAAACATTTGCTTTATTCAAAATAAAATGTCACCACCACCATGTTGTTGGTCACCTTGTCGACGCTTTGGGTGAATCGCATCATTTCAGGATTGTCCTCCAAATCGGGGCGGTTTTTCTTGAGCACATTCTTCAAGCCGAAGCAGAATTTCACTTCAGGGCACAATTTGAAGAATGGCAAATACACATCGCAACCCATGCCCACAGTGAGCATAGCATCAGCATTGCCCAAACGAATCTGCTCGGAGCGGTCTTTTGCCACGTCGAAAATTCCCATCACACCGCCAGTGAAATAGGGGCGGATATTGTGATAGCGGTTTGCCGAAATCTTCAGGTCGACAGGAAGCACCACATAAGTGGACTTGATGTTCTGGCTCTGCATCTTGCGCAATGGGTCGGTTACTTCTTCTGGAGCAGAGGTGTTGATGTATTTCACCACCTTGTTGCCAAAGTACATGCCTGGCGAGAAGCGGAGGTTGAAGTTTTTGGCAAGACGAAGGTCGGCCAACACATTCACGCAGAAGCCTGGCGAATGCTGTGGCACATTGGCAAACCAAGTTTCGCCGTCTTCGGTCTTGAAACCATTGTTCACGATGCCGATATCCTGAAAATTCGCACCAATCGAGAAGCCGAAATGCACCTTCTTCTGGTCGGCATATTGGCGATTCAGAATCTTATCGTTGTCTTGCGCCCACGCAGTTAAAGCGCACAAAACGAGTGCCAAGAGAGCGATATGTCGTTTAAAATCAATTTTCATCTCAACTTAAATAACGCAATTTTACGCGCGTTATTGCCATACATTATAAAAAATTCGCCATACGCACGCGAAACACCTATGCGAATCGTCGCGCTATCCAAGCCGAAAATGGCACTGTGAAATAGCGACGGGTGAACCACGACAGTGGCAAGAGAATGAAGAAAATACCCACTGGATACAGGTGGTAGATAATCAGCCCGAAATGCCCGAAAAAAGGCGCCACCAGATATGCGTAGATTTGCCCTGCAATGGCCTGGAGAATGTATATTTCAAGGCTCAACTTGCCCAGCCACATCAGTGGGCGAGAAGTGATTACGCGCGACATCATATCGGTGCGTCCTGCCGTAAAAGCAGAGAGAATAACCAATGCACATACAGGAATTTCCCACAACACAAATTCATTGAAGTGGTCCACTTTGGTGCCGTCGCCCATACGCACCAGCGCAAACAATACCACTATTACAATTATCGCCACAAACCAAAATGTAGAGACCTTGGTATCGGACCAGCCTGTAGACTTCTCCTTGACCGCGAAGTAGCACTGGCTCAACACCATGCCCACCATAAATTCAAAAATGCGGACGGGCGGAAACACATAGCAACAGGTGAGCATTTCATGGGGCACGAAACACCCCATCACCACCCACAGCAGTGCCATTACCAGCCCTACAAACAGCAATTGCACTCGCAGGGTGAATTTGCCGAGAGCCGCGCCCAGCAAAGGATAGATGGCATAGCACAGCAACAAATCTCCCAAAAACCACATGTGGCCATTGAATGAGAAAATCACATCTTTGTTAGCCGAAAATATCTGTGCAAAGAACAAATTGGGCACGAGTGCATCCCAGTTGGCTCCATTCCCGTGCGCAAGCCCCACCGCCAATGCAATGAAAATGGCAAGGGCGGCCCAATGATAGGTGTAGAGGCGAAGGGCGCGCGAACCGATAAATTTAAAATATCGCTTCCCACGCATTTCTTCGGCACGATGCTTCATGCCCAAAAGGAATCCGCTGACCACAAAGAAGAACGTTACGCCAAACTTTGTGGGTTCGGTAAATTCCACCACCTTGCAGTGAAACAGCACAATACAGATGGCGAAGATGCCACGCCACGACGTGAGCGTATCTATTCGAGAATGAGCAGCGTCAGTCATACATAGATGTGAGATTGGTTTTGCGGGTGGAAATGCCTCGCATGCGATAATAGAAGTTTACCACTGGACGCCAAATGTAGAACACGGGCACGCTCAAAGTGAGCCCTGGAGCCTGCAGCAACTGGCAGCATCTGTTGAAAGGCAAAATCATCATCACCCAAGAGAACACCAGCAAGAATGCCGCTACCGACACAGTGAATATGTTGGTATAATCAATCGCCACCGCTGCCACAAGTGCAGCCAAGCGCAAATAATTAGCTAAAGAGAACGCCCCTTGCGCATAGAAAGGCGCAGAAGTAGATACAAATTTTGTGGTGTAGTCGCGACGAAGCTTCAACAAATGATGCGCCTTAGGCACATTGTCGTAATATGTCTGCACCTGACTATCGGAAGCAAGCACCATACGGGTGTTGGCACCTGTGGCGATTTCGCTGACAAACACATCGTCGTCGCCATACTTCAAATCGAGGCTTTTTGAGAACCCCGAATGGTCGAAAAAGAGTTGACGGCGATAAGCCAAATTATCGCTGATGCCACGGTAAGGCTTGCCCTTGATGGCGCTGCCCACCCATTGAAGCGAAGTGACAACAGAATCGAACACGCGATAGAAACGCCCAAAAGTGGTGTCTTTGCGATAGCGATAGTGCGAAAATCCAAGCACCACATCGGTGCCAGGCACGAAATTACGCATCATCGTACGCAACCATTGGTCGCTCATCACGCGGCAGTTGGCATTGGTGGTCAGCACCACTTCCTTTTGCGAAGCCTTGATGCCGATAGTGAGCGCCAGCTTCTTGCGAGAAAGCGAGCGAGTGGCCTCGGGAGCAAAAGTGACGCGCAGATTACTGAAATGCGAAAGCAAATCGCTCAAAAGGTCACGAGTGCCGTCGAACGAAGCATCGTCCACAACCACCACATCAAAGTCGGGATAGTCTTGGTGAAGCAGAAGCGGAAGGAAGCGCTCCAGGTTTTCACACTCATTGTGGGCATAAACCACAACTGTGACACCCGGCAACTCCTCATCGGAGAGATATTCACGAGCTGCTTCCACATTGGCGAACTTACGCAAACGCACTGCCCGGCGCCAAAGCACCACAGAGCAAGCGATGGTAAGCACAAATGCTATCCCCAAAAGCACATACACATATAGGATATTCGGTGTTTCTAACGAAAAAAACATAACTCAAATCTTATTTCAAACTGCAAATTTACTCAAAAAAAGCTGAAATCCACGAAAAACCGCCCCATTTTCCACCCACCACCTCGCATTTAAAATTAATGTGCACATCGCTTCCGCAGTTTGAACCGCCACTTCATTTTGCCATTCCCGAAAAAAAGTAATAACTTTGCAAGTTAGATTAAACAAGTCATAAAATATGAATTCAGACAAAACATTGCCCAAAACAATACACTATTGCTGGTTTGGTAGAAATCCTTTACCAGAGTTGGCAAAAAAATGCATCAACTCTTGGAAAAAATTTCTTCCGGATTACCAAATTAAGGAGTGGAACGAGGACAATTTTGATGTCAACATGTCTGCCTACACAAAAGAAGCTTACCGACTAAAAAAATATGCTTTTGTAAGCGACTATGCACGAATTTGGATTTTATATCATTATGGCGGCATCTATTTCGACACAGATGTTGAAGTCATAGCCCCAATGGATAATATTATTTCTGCTGGACCTTTTTTGGGAAGAGAGAAGGGTGAAGACGGCTTCGACTCAAACATAGCTTTTGGCCTTGGCATGAGTGCTTTCCCTAAAATGTCTTTTTTAGGAGAATTATTGGACATCTACAATCATCGGCATTTTGCTTACTGGTCAGGCAAGAACCCCGAAACAATCGTCAATTTTGTAAGCCACATCATCAATTCGGACAAAAAAAACATTGAGCATCTCGAATCCGGCATCGACAAATACCGAGACTTTTTCATTCACCCATCTCAAGTATTTTGTCCGATGAGCTATTACACAGGTGAAACCCATATCACGCCCGACACTATTTCTGTCCATCATTACACTTCGCTATGGGTTTCTATGGAAGACAATTTTGTGGAAAAATTCAAACGCCACTTGTCAATTTTCACAGCTCGGTTACTAACCACCCTCGGATTGTAAAATATAGGCACTTCTTAATTCACCAACATCCTTGAAATTAATCTACTATATATGGTCGCTTATTGAACGTTTCGGCACAAACTTCGTGTCGTTAGCGGGTAATATAGCCCTTAGTTACCTCCTCCTAAGAGAAGACTTTGGATTAGTGGCAATGTTGGCAGTATTTTCGAATATCATTTACGTTTTTGTTGATTGCGGTTTAAGCGACGGACTTTTAATGCACGAAAAGCCCTCTAACAGGGATTTCAACACCGTGTTTTATTTCAACATTGCAACAAGCATAAGCCTTTGTCTGATATTTTGCATAGCATCTCCTTTCATCGTTGACTATTTCCAACACGAGGAGCTGGGACCTATAATGATTGCATTCGGATTTGGCGCTATCATCAGTGGAAGCTGCATTGCCCAGGTCACGAAACTACGCTCACAGCTACAATTCAAGAAAGTTGCAATCTTCAATATGGCGTCGGTTTCTTTGGCGCTGATTGTTGCCATTATCATGGCGCTAAAAGGTTGTCGCTATTGGGCCTTGGTTGAGTTGCAGGTTGGGTATAGTTTCTTCTACCTCTTATTGCTCATCATTTTCAGCAAATGGAACTTAAAGCTCGAATTTGACATTCAGCGCTTTAAAGAGTTATGGAAATTTGGGGTGAATCTGCTGTTTTCAACCTTTATAACCCAAATATCGCAAAATATATTCACATTTGTTTTAGGAAAATATTACAACCCCATTCAGGCAGGCTACATGTGGCAAGCACAAAAATTGCAGCAAGCCCCAACCAATTCATTGGAAATGTCAATTTCAAGCACAAGTTATGTGCTTATTTCAAAAAACGACAATGCGGAAAGTAAACGAATTGGCTTTGTGAAAATGTTTGGCATTTTCACTTTTGTAAACTCATTTTTTCTAATCCTTATTTTTTCCGTAAGCGCACCTTTCATTCAGGCTATTTTCCCTGAAAAATGGTCTCCTTGCATTCCCTATCTCCAAATCCTATTGGTTTGGGGGCTTATTTATCCAGTAAATAATTACATGATGATTCTTTTCAAAATTTTCAATCTCACGAAAATTATTCGCAATGTTATGCTTTTTGAAAAGTTGTGTATCATCATTTCATCGTTTGCCCTTATCCCTTATGGCGTTTATTCAATATTATCCGCGGCAATTGCACTTTCTGCTGCCACACTTTTCTTCTACACTTGGTGTGCACGCAAACATATCGGCATCAGCCAACTGAGACTATTCAAACTATTCATATTCAACATCTTGCCATTCTCGATAATTGGAGCTTTAACCATCCCCACCAACTATGCCACCAATTATAGTTGGATAAATTTAATGATTGGTTGCGTTTGTTACATAGCACTGTCTCTTTTATTCACCAAGATAAAAAAACCAGACTACTTTTCCTACATAGCGCAAAAAGCGAAAGCGGTAACGCATAGGAAAAGTTGAAACTGTTTTCTGATACACCAATTCTTAAAACCAGCAGATTTGGTATGCTCTACAATAAAATCACATTTTACTCGTTATCTATATTAAAACAACTTTTTTGACTATGAATTATAAGGTAAATATATTCGCTTATTTAATTGCACTACTCGCAATCACTTCTTGTAGCACTCCTAAAGAAGCACCCACACTATCATATTTCCAAAACTTGAAGCAAGCCGACGGCACTCTCCCCGACAATGTGGCTGATTACAAAATCAAGATACAACCCGACGACGAGTTGATTATCACCATCACCTCATCCTCACCTGAAGCCACAGCCATGTTCAATGTACCACTCGGCAACCCATCTATCAAAGGCAACATCAACGCCAGCCAGTCGCCACGCTTGCAAACTCACATCGTGGACCACAATGGCATGATTCAAATACCTGCGTTAGGCGAAATCAAAGCCCAAGGTTTAAGTACCGACGAACTCACGGCTGTCATCAAACACCGCGTGAGTGAAACTGTCAAAGACCCATTTGTGCGTGTTGAACTTATCAATTTCACCGTGAACGTGATGGGCGAAGTGAAGGCGCCACAACGCCTCGTGGTAGGCAAGGAGCGATTCTCTGTGCTTGATGCACTTGCCGCAGCTGGCGACCTCACAGAATATGGTCTGCGTGACAATGTGCTTGTGATTCGCACCGAAAATGGCAAGAGCACTTACCACCGCCTCAACCTCACCGATGGCAGCATCTACGCATCGCCATATTTCTATCTCCAGCAGAACGACGTAGTGTATGTTGAGCCAAACGCCATCAAAGTGGACAACTCTAAATACAACCAATTTGCAGCATTTAAGCTCTCGCAAATGTCTACCCTCGTGAGCGTGGCATCAGTGATAGCCTCTCTCGTTATTGCCCTTTGTGTAAAATAATCCCTTTCAGTAAGCAACATGAAAACTACTGTAGCAAAAAATATACAAGCACCCAGCCAATCGATGGATTTTTCTAAAGTGTTCCACACCTTGATTGGATATTGGTGGCTGTTTATTCTGTCATTTGTCGTTTGTTTCGGCATTTTGTTCCTTTATTTACGAAAGACTCCGCCCTCTTACCTCATATCCTCCACAGTGCTCGTTGAAGACGACGCATTGGCATCATTCACCGGCGTCGGTAGCGGAAAAGGCAACTCTATGCTCAAGAGTATGACGGGCGGCGGAGATGTGAATGTGTTTAATGAAATAGAGATTCTTGCTTCAGAAAACCTTTGCGCAAAAACTGTCAGCGAACTCGGCATCAACTGCCGCTATCTCGAAAAAACCGGTTTCCTAAAAAAGAAAGACCATTATGGCACATCACCCATCGTGGTAGATGCACCAAAGGAACTGTTCGACACACTTTCAGTTTCACTGCCTTTCAAAATCAAGGTCCATGCCGATGGTAAAGCCGATATCACAGTAAAGAAAAGCTTGTTCTCTAATTTCGCAGAACTTGAAGGCGTAGAACTTCCCGCTACAGTAAAGACTCCATTCGGACTTTTCGTGGTAAAACCCACCAAATATTTCACGCCCAAGCATGAATACAGCATCACAGCAATGGTTTCGGGTATCATCCCTGCTGCACTTGACCTGCAAAAGGATATGACCGTGGATCAAAAGGCAAAAAAGACCGACATCATCTATATGGATGTGATGGACAGTGATGTTCAGCGCGGACGCGATATCCTCACCACACTCATTCGCCTTTACAACGAACGAGGCATTAAGGAAAAGGACACTCAAGGCCTGGCCACTGCCAAATTTATTGACGAACGTCTCTCGCTCATCTACAAGAACTTGATGGGTAGTGAAGCAGAAATTGAAGCCTACAAGAAGGCGCACAATCTGGTAGACCCTGTGGCACAAAGCAAGGCTTCAATCATGAAAGAGGAAGCAAGCGAAAATGCCATTATCGCACTTGAGACACAATACCGAATTGCAGGTATGATAAAGGGCTTCATCACCGACCCTTCCAACAAGCATTCGCTCATTCCATTTGAGGCCGATTCCACATCTGCAGGCATGGTGAGAGCCTACAACGCGCTCATCACCCAACGCCAACACCTTGAAAATTCGGCCAAGGGCGACAACCCTGCACTCCAACAACTCGACCAGCAACTGCATGCTATGCGCGAAAACATGCTCGGTAGCGTGAACAATGCCCTTGGAGCACTGCGCATCAAGCTCGACAAGGCGAAGGCTGTGCATGGCGAAAGCCAAGGCGAACTCAGCGAAATTCCATCAACCGAGCGCGAAACTCGCAATCTCTATCGCGACCAGGCCATTCAAAACGAGCTCTACATCTTCTTGCTGCAAAAGCGTGAAGAAAATGCTCTGAAGATGGCTGCAGCTGCACCAAAGGGGAAAACAGTGGATGCAGCCTATGCCAACAGCGACCCCGTGAAGCCAAAGAAACCGTTGCTCGCATTCGTGGCTCTGATTATGGCGGTTATCATCCCTATCGCCATCCTCTATATCAAGAAAGCAATGCAGACCAAATTCATTTCAACCTCAGACCTTGAAGGTGTGGCAAAAGCTCCTGTGCTCGGCCACATCTATCAGCACAAGAGCAAGGATATGCTGGTAATTGGCGAAGGGGTTGAGGAAAGTAAAAATACCGAACTCTTCCGCTACCTTCGTAGCAATGTTCAATTCATGCTCCCCGAAAACAACGACAAGGTGATTCTTGTCACATCTTGCATCAAGGAAGAAGGGAAGTCGTTTGTAGCAGCAAATGTGGCTTCAGCTCTCGCAATGCTTGGAAAACGTGTGGCCCTTGTGGAACTCAATATGCGCAAACCTCAACTGGCTGAAGCATTCTCTGTGCTGACACCTAACGGATTGTCGAGTTATCTTTCCAATAGTGAAATCACACTCGGCAATATCGTGAAAAACGACCCGAGCGGAGTGGATGTGTACGTGGGTGGCACTGTGCCTCCAAACCCATCAGAGCTGCTTCAAGGCAGCCGCATCAAGCAGCTGATGGAAGAACTCTGCGAGAACTACGATTTCGTGGTTATCGACTCGGCTTCCCTCACTGCTGTAAGCGACACATTCTCTCTCACTCAGTACGCTAATGAAATCATAGTTGTTGTTCGTGCTAATTCAACCAAGCACGCCCATGTGAAATGGGTTAACCGACTCATTGAAGATGGCAAACTCAAAAATGTGGGATTTGTGCTCAACAGAGTGAAGACATCCGACGACAGCACCCTCAAAATCGGCAACAACAAATAACGGGCGTCATACAAAGATGCTGACCAGAAAAGACATATTTATCATTCGCACCTTCTTCATCCTCTTCTGGGTGTTGGGGTGCTTTGGTTTTATATATCAGGAGTTGATACCTCCTTTTGAATCACTCTTCACTCCTATAAATGTGATGGCCGACCTATTAATAGTATTGCTCGGCATTATGTGTATTTCTCACAAATTCCAAATCCTATACCTTTCAGTTTTTATAGTTATTTCTCTTGTCAGTACATGTGTTGTCAATGAATTAAGTCTCTCGAACTGGGTCTATGGTATGCGTGTGTTCATCAGCATTCTTTTTCTCCCTATCATTTTCCGATATATATGGGATAAAAAAGAACTGTTTGACAAATTCTCAAAAGATATCGACAAGCACCTAATCGCATGGTTACTGTTACAAGCACTCTGTGTTACCGAACAATTTTTCCGCTACGGCCCTGGTGACCACGGAGGCGGTTCAATAGGCGATAGTGCATCCAACATCATCTCTATTTCCATATATTTCTTTTCTTTCTTTTTGATGAGAAAAAGAATTGACCCACATAATGTTTTCCAAAGCATTAAAAAAAATATTTGGATAGTCATTCTACTATTCCCATCATTCCTCAACGAGACAAAAGTCAGCTTCATATTCTTTATCATGTATATAACGCTCTTATTCCCTATTGACAAAAAATATGTAAAACGTTTGATTCTCATAATACCGCCAAGTTCACTAATTTTAGGTAGTGCATTCTGGCTCTACATGAGCACTGTCGACCGAGCTGAAGACATGACTAATCCTACTTTTTTAATGGAGGAATACCTGTATGGCGATTACACTGTTGACGAACTTGCAGCTGGCGTTGATTGGATTCTTGCAAACGAGACAAACATTCCCGACATGCCTCGTTTTACAAAGATAGCTTTTATCCCATATATCATTGAACAGAACAGCAACAACTGGTTTTTCGGAAATGGAACAGTGGGGTTTAACGGAAGTATTGACAATCCAAATTTGCCAAAATCCATTCAGGATAGCAACTGGTTCTATTTTGGTACAAATCCCACCATTTGCAATTTCGTTGTACAGGTGGGAATACTAGGAACCTTAACTATCTTCTGGATTTTGTGGATGCTCTACTCCATGCGCATTCCAAATTACACTATAGAGAAAAATATAAAGATTTACTCATTTATATGTTTTATTATATTACTGTTTTATAGCGACATCCTAAAAACACCCATTTGCAGTATCATATTCTTCATGTTCCTTTTCCTCGCTTGGAAGCCCGACGAAAAAGCCAACTCATTGGAATCTTCTGACCAACAATCAGAAACTGCGGTAGAAATTGTTCAAATCAGCTAAACTATGAAAAAAAACAGCAGCAAATATTTAATAGCAGCTATCATCGCTATTCTTGCATTTTCAGTTCATTGTGCGGCGCGCGACATCACTATCAATGTCAGCAAAATTTCTGGCGAACTCACCAAAGAACTTCGCACACAATTGGAGCCATGCATGCATCACGACAATGTGGTTGTCAATTTCGACAAAGCGGGCACATACACTATCAGTGGCACAATTGAATGTAAAGCCAATATTGAAATCAAAGGGACAAACAAAAAAAAGGTTTCGCTCATTTTCGACAAGGGCAGTGATCCAAATGCTTCATTCACCGACGACACGTTTTTCAAAATTAGCGGCACTAAGAAACTCCCCATTTCTGTTTCAATCCACGACATCACTTTCCGTCTGAAAGACCATAAAGGAATTTGGTGGGAAAACAGTCCAATGTTCCTGGTTAAAATCTACCATGCCAACAAGGTTAACATCCATCGCGTGAACAGTTACACAGCGAACGCCCTTTGCACAAATTTTGATTTACGCGTTTGCTCCAACATTTCCGTCACAGATTGTGACATCGCAAACTACAACAACAGCAATGCCAGCGGCAATCTATGGGTGCGTGGCAACACAAAGAATGTGACAATCAAAAACAACAAATTCTACAAACATGGCAACGACGAGGTGGTCGGCTTCTTTGAACGCACTGTCGATGCTATTTCTGGCAAACAAGACGACATACAAGTTAAAGATATATATATCACAGACAACACGTTTGTGTACAGAAACAATGAAGGCACAAAAAAAGAAGTCTTCTGCGATGCATTTCTCTCCATACTCACAGAAGGAGAAGACACCACCTATCGAACATCATACGAGAATGTGAACATCACAAACAATACGTTTTCTATAGATGGACTTGTGAGAAGACTTATCAGTTTAAGATTTAGCCCTGTCGACTTGCGTACAAATTTCAACATTGCAGGAAATGTAATTGAAAATGGGAGAATCGATACTGATGAAAAGTATTACCATTTCGACATCTGCCTTAACGACTATTGCAAAGCTTCAGATCCGATTCGCATCACAAACAATAGCGTAAATAACTACAACGATGTGATAAATCCATACTCCACACCTGGCTATACATTTCTCTTTCAAGACGGAGGAAATGTAGCAATGGAAGGAAACGAAATAATTAGCAATATCACAAAAAGCAACATTACTAACATTGCCACAGGCATTGGTACCATCTGGGTAGGAAACCATGGGGGATTCCTCAACATGACAGGAAACAATATAAAAGGTGCTTACGTGCTTGCCAGTGTCTCAAATAGCAACACCATCAAATCATTCATGATTAATGCTGAAAACAACACGTTTGAGGGTGATACCCGTATCTACTGCAACAATGTTTCGCATCTCGATCTCACGTTTGTTGGCAATGTTTTCAGGTCTTCCAACATGAATTTTTTCCTACAGGAGTTTGCAAAAGAAGGTTCATTGGTGTTTAAAAACAATGAAGTGTATGCAACCGACGGCCAATTGATGACTCATTGGGCAAACACCAGCACATCAGCAATGCGATTCACCACCCTGGAGGTAACAGGCAACACATTCTATGGCACAAACGGAGAGAAAAATGTGTTCTCCAACATCACGAATGTGCGACAAAAAAACGTGAAAGGAAACATTTACTACGGCAAATAACCAAAGCGCCAACGAAAATGAAGCAGCGTATCGACAGTCTCGACATAGCAAAAGCTCTTTGCATTATCCTTGTGGTTATCGGACATTTCAACCCCGACAACGCACCTCAATTGTGGAAGTGGATTAACAAAATCATCTACTCTTTCCACATGCCACTGTTCCTTTTCGTGAGCGGGCTGGTCTATCATCACACATATAAAAAGCGAAGTTACACCTCATTTATTGGAAAAAAGTTGAAACGTCTTGCAGTACCCTATCTTATCACATCAGCCATAATAATCACAATCAAGCTCGTCTCACAAGGAAACGCCCAAATCGACAACCCAGTGTCGCTGTATTCCTTCATCGAAATGTTCTATCTTCCATCTGCAGGCTACTTCCTTTGGTTCGTATGGGTGCTGATGCTGATATTCGTCATCATCTGGTTCGCAAAAAGCAAAACATCCCGCACGATTCTGTTCTGCATATCCATTGCGCTATATTACATTCCCGTTAAATTTCCGGAGGTTTTCTGCCTACGACAATTAAAGGTTATGATGATTTTCTTCATGATGGGCGTTATGTTCAGCGAATACAAGATGAAAGTCATTCTACAAAACACGACAGCAAACATTATGTTTGTATTGCTATTTGGAGTCGCGTACTATTTGTGGGGCAAGTCTGGCGACAATTTGGTCCCTATAGTGGCTTTTGTCGGGATATTAGCGATCCTCAGCATCTCAAAATGGTTAGAGCGCATATCTTCACTAAAATCAAAGGTGCTTCTGCCACTCGCTGCAACAAGCTACACCGTATACCTTTTCCACACCACATTCATGGGGTTTGCAAAAGCAGTTGTTACAAAACTGAATTGGGACAATACTATGTTTTGGACAGAAGCATTGGCAGTGACACTCTGTGGTATCATCGCCCCATACATTCTTCACCAAATTCTCCAACACACCAAATCAGGAAGAATTGTATTGGGAATTAGTTAATTAGTTTTTTCACCATTCTATTCATCTTGATGCAAAAGCGCAAAAGCGCTGGACAATGCAACAAAACATGCAGAGTGCGAGTTTTAATTGGATACTTGCTACAGTCGTAGGACATTACATCCTTATACCACCGCGACTGCTTGTCTATATCCTTCACATAAAAGCCCAAATGATCCACTTCGCGGATGCGAAGTAGATGTTCCATCGCCTCATCAAGAAAGCCTTCACTTTGAAGATAGCGCCGCAATTCTCCAAAGAAATCCGACCACAACTCTTGTCTACTCTGACCACTTATCGACAATGACTCAGGATTTAGATAGTAATTATACACACAATCGTTGTAAATACCTACGCGTTTCAAATATTTCGACAAGCGTGTATTAATCATCACATCCTCGCTTGGAAATCGTTTTTCTGCAGGAGGGAAAACGTCGTCACGCCAAATAACACGACGGCTTATACAGAAACATGATCCATAATTGTTTCCTACCGTTAAGTTGCGGACACGAAATTCATCACCATTCATAACTCCCGTGAAACTGTGGTGGAATAATCTACGTCTATCACCCTCCACACGCATATAAGTTCCATAGCACAAATCAAGATTCTCAATTTCACAACGGCCCAATAACACTTCCAATGCATTCTTTGGCAATTCGTCATCACTATCAAGCGGAACTATAAATTCACCAGAAGCCACTTTAATTCCTGATTTCCGAGCTTCTGCTAAGCCTCCATTTCTTTTATGCACAACCACTATATTATTGTATTTTTTTGCGTAGTGGTCTGCAATTTCACCAGCCCTGTCTGGACTCCCGTCGTCCACAATCACAATTTCAAAGTTTTGAAAACTCTGTTTCAGGACGCTGTCAACACATCGTGGCAAAGTAGCCTCTGTTTTGTAAACAGGAATAACAACTGATATTTTCGGATTTTTATCCATGTGATAAGTTCAAATTTATTTTGCAAAAGTAGCATTTTTTTTAAAATTTCCAAACTTATCAGTTTCTAACTTCACCACTCAGTGTACAATAAAAACTGTTTTTTTGCGTTATAACCACATCTAACATCAAGCAATCAATTAGCCAATGGCTTTTAAAATATTACTCGTCAACAAATTCTACTACCCTCGTGGGGGCGACTGCGTGGTGATGATGAACACCGAAAACCTACTTCTTTCAGCAGGCTATGAGGTGGCTGTGTTTGCTATGCAGTATCCACAAACCGTCGACTCCCCCTACAAGAAATATTTTGCATCGGAAGTTGACTTCGGTGGTGGCATGGGCGCAAAAATCAAGGGTGTGAAGCGCACATTGGGTATGGGCGACATTGAAGCGTCATTCATGAAATTGCTCGACGACTTCCTTCCCGATGTGGTGCATTTGCACAACATCCACTCCTATCTGTCGCCTGTGCTTGCAAAAATAGCGCACAAGCGTGGCATTCGCGTGGTGTGGACACTGCACGACTACAAATTGCTCTGCCCTGCCTACACTTGCATGCGTGGTGGGCACCCTTGCGAAATCTGCTACTCCGACAAGGTTGGAGTGCTCAAGCATCGTTGCATGAAGAGCTCGCTGGTTGCAAGCGCCATCGCATGGCTTGAAGCGAAAAAATGGAGCCGCAAAGCACTTGAAAGCTATACCGACACTTTCGTATGCCCAAGCGATTTTTTAGCTTCAAAAATGCAATTAGGCGGATTCAACGCTTCCAAACTGAAGGTGCTCTGCAACTTTGTTGACCCGGAGAAATTGGAACTTCTCCGTAATGCCGACGGCTCCGTCCGAGAAAACTATTACTGCTATGTGGGACGCCTTTCGGAAGAAAAAGGTGTGCGCACGCTGCTTGAGGCTGCTGCAAAATCGGGCTACGAACTTCGCCTTGCTGGCGGAGGCCCTATTGAAGACGAATTGAAAGCGAAATATGCCCAATGCAGCAACATCAAATTCCTTGGCCATCTCGATGCCAAAGACGTGGCAGCCCTCTTGAGTAAAGCAAAGTTTTCTGTTATTCCTTCTGAATGGTACGAAAACAATCCGCTTGGGGTGATTGAATCTCTTTGCGCCGGCACCCCTGTGGTGGGTGCTGAAATAGGCGGCATTCCCGAACTTATCAGCGCCGAAACTGGCATCACTTTTGAATCGGGCAGTGTTGAAGCACTTTCAACAAGTATCGAAATGGCCATGAATCGCTCATGGCAACATCAAAATATCAAAAATGCCTCAATAGAGCGCTTCTCGCCCAAGACTCACTTGCAGAAACTGTTGAAAATCTACGAAGCACAATAATCCCGCATAGGCCAACGCACGGCTCTTTCATTTAAGATAAAAGTAGAGACATAGTATCCCTTACCCGGTT
>JAUNNJ010000043.1 GCA_030531495.1 Bacteroidales bacterium | reverse complement strand
TTTTCTGTTTTTTTTTTGATGGTGGCGAAGGGGGGATTATTCGGATTTTATGAAATCGAATGCGATTACACCTGCCACTGCTATGCTGGCACAAATCATGCCAGTTTGCATCAGGAGGTCGCGCACTGTAATCACATTGGCGTTTTGAGTCTTGTTGCTATACCACATCCAGCATGCCAGCACACCTATTAGCACGATGGCGTAGAGCATCACTTTCATCCATCTGGTGGAGTGGCGCTTTTCGGGAAGGCGATTGAGTACGCGAGGGGTGAACCATTCGTTCTCTGTGGCCTGATGGCTGCCCTTTTTGAGCAATTCTGCCAGTTGCATGTCTTCTTTTGTTCGTTTCATCGTGTTTGGCTTTTTTGATATGAAGTATTTAGTGCTGATATTTAATTATTTCACGCATTTTCTCTTTAGCGCGGTGGAGGTTTGATTTCACGGTGCCTTCTGGCAGTCCGGTGATGGATACGATTTTCTTCAGTGGCAGGTCGTCGATATAGAAGAGTGTGATTACGGTTCGCTCCACGGGGTTGAGTGCGCGCATGGCAGCTTGTACATCCATTTGGGCTTCAGTGCTTTCGCTCGATTTTAAAGAAGCCCCTTGCATGGATTCGGAGACGTAATCCACATGTTCTTCGTGTCGACGGCGTTTCTCGCTGTAAAATTCGTTGTAGGCAATGCGATAGAGCCAGGTGCCGAAACCCGAAAGGCCCTTAAACGAGCGTATGCCCGTGTAGGCCTTGATGAAGGTTTCCTGAGCCAAGTCGTCGGTGAGGTTTTCATCGCCCATGGTAAGGTTCATCAAGAACCTTCTCAATCGGGGCTGATAGGCCTCAACGAGCTGGCCGAATGCGCGTCGGTTGTCGCCCAACGCGCATTGTGAAACCAGTTTTATTTCTTCGAGTTTGCTAAGCATTGTGTTGCTCTGTCGTTGCTTTTACTATTGTTGATCAGTTGGTTGAGTGAACACTGGAGGTTGTTCCTCAGTTTTTGGTGCTTCTGGCTGAGGCTGTTTTGGCATTTGTGTCTGTTGTTGCATTTGCCACTGCCAATAGGCACGTTCTTGCTGTTGTTCCTTATAGGTGATAAGTGCTTTTCCCAGTCCGAGAAGGGGGAGCATCATCATCATCCATGCCACAGGTGTTGCACCAGTTGCAGCAAAGAAGAGCACGAGAGCTAATCCAACGCAAATCAGTTTGATGCTGCCTTTGTAAGCTTGATAGTTGGTGCGATAGAACATAGGCGCCTGCTGAGGTGCGTAAGTGTTGTAAGGCACTTGTTGCTGTGGCGCTTGTGGTGCTTGTTGTGGTGCTTGTGGCGGCATTTGAGAAGCTGCACCGCGCCAAGCGTCGGGTTGCTGTGGTGCTGCCTTGTAGGGTTGAGCGCCGCCTAATGATGGTGGGAGAGGGTAGTTGTTCTCTATAGCCTTTTCAATGGCCCTGTATTTCGCACGGCGACGGAGGAAATAGAAAAGCAGGCAAAGGAAAGTGATAATTACGATGCTGAAGCACACAGTTGCTGTGGCAACGGTGGCTACTTCAGCCCATCGTCCTGCAATTTCACGGGCAGTGATGGCATCTTCAGCATCCTCGTTGTAGCCCTGTTCTTCGTTTTCATCCCAGATGGTGTCGTTGACAGCCTTTTCGATAGCGTTGGCCACGCCTTGGTCGGTGATTCTCAATGTGTCGCCTTCTGCCACAATGGTGGTGGTGTCGCCAGAGCGATTGATGCTTGGTCGTGCGGCTTCAATGGACGATGCAGCTGCAAGCATCAATACTAAAATTAATAAGATTTTTTTCATATCGAGCGAATTTTAATTTAATGATTCGTTTGTTTAGCCGCCGTTTTGAGCGGTATTCATGTGTTAGACGACAAAGGTAGGGCAAAAGGTTGCATTGAAAACGAAAAAAAATGCTTTTTTTAAAAAATATTTCAGGAGAGGGTTCAGCTAGAGTTAGTGAGAGCGTGCTGGAAGGAGAAAAAGGAAACGGGCATCCGCTGCTGCTGAGAGGATGCCCGTGGTGTGTTATTGCTCAATGAGCGATATGGTGTTAATTGAGGAGCTGGCTTACGAGTGCTGATTAGTTGAAATCTCACACTTTGTTTTATGGAATATGATAAAAATTAATAACTTTGTTCTGTTAGAGCCATTATCATATAAAAATACAAATTATTATACCGCGCTACTATGATGAAAAAAATACTCTTGTTGGCTATTGCTGCGCTTCTGGCTTTGCCTATGTGGGCAAAAGAGGCACGCAAGCGTGAAATGCGCACGGTGTGGCTGACCACGAACTACGCCATCGACTGGCCTTCAACTCGTGGAACAGGAGCAACCGTGGAAGCGAAGCAGAAACAGGAGATGTGCAATTATCTCGATGGATTTGTGGCTGCCAATATGAATTCGGTGTGCTTCCAGGCACGTCCGAAAGCGGATGCATTCTACAAGTCGAGTTACGAGCCGTGGTCGGTATTCCTTACCGGAACCCGTGGCCTCGCGCCTTCCTACGACCCGCTTGCGTTCGTGGTGGAAGAATGTCATAAACGAGGATTGGAATGCAATGTGTGGATTAACCCCTATCGCTTCAGCACTAATGGAGCTGTGGACTGCACCACGCCACAAGACCTTCAGGTGAAGGCCGACAGCCTGCTGCTGACACACGAAAAGATGGTGGTCTACAACCCCGGACTTCCTGCCGTGCGCGAGCGATTGGTGAACATCATGAAGGAGATGATAGAGAACTACGATATCGACGGCATCATCTTCGATGACTATTTTTACCCGAGTGGCATTCCCGCCGACAGCACAGCACAGGACTATCAGCTGTGGAAAAATTCGGGCACAGAGTTGAGTTTTGCCGATTGGCGTCGCGACAATGTAAATCAGATGGTGCGTGATGTGTGGAATATGGTGCAAGCCACCAAGCCCTATGTGAAATTCTCTATCGGCCCGGCTGGCACTGCCGGCTCGAAATCGACTTCGGCAGCGAAGCACGGCGTGATACCGTGCCCCTCGAACAATGACTGGCAATACAACAGCATTTTCAGCGATCCGCTTCAGTGGTTGGAAGACGGCACTATTGATTTCATATCTCCGCAACTCTACTCGAAAACCACAGGCACTATCGCTCCGTTCGGCCCGATGACCGAATGGTGGAGTTATATTGCTGAGCATTTCGGCCGCCATCATTATGCGAGCCACAGCATTTCGTTTCTTGCCGACAGCAATACGTTGGAAGATTGGGAGGAAGTGGGCAAGCAGATTCGCTACAGCCGACAATACAATCGGCAGAATGCCCCAGGCGTGAATTTCTTCTCCGCCCGCTATATCAACGGTCCCCAATGCAAGGGTTTCGGCGATTATTTGCGAGAGAATGTATTTACCCATAAATCGCTCCAGCCAGCCATGCCGTGGCACGAGAAGACTAATTTCAATGCTCCAGAAAATCTCACTTACAGCAATGGCACACTTTCGTGGAAGGGTGTCGACAAGTCGCTTGTGCGATATGCCGTGTATGCTATCCCCACGCTCTTCACTCAGCAAGAGGCGCACAGCGCAGATTTCGAAGGTGTCAAAAGCGACTTCTTGATTGGCGTCACCTACACACCGTCGTTCGCCATCGATGCCGAACATCAAAAAGGATACTACTACGCAGTGACCATAGTGGACGGATGGAACAATGAATTTGCCCCAGCCTACATCAATTTGCCTCAAGGCAATGCCGACAAGGTGAAGCTGCTTTCGCCTGTGGGCGCAGTGGCTGAAAGTTGGACGCCATCGTTCAAATGGACGGGAGCACCCAATGCCACCTACCATCTGCAAGTTTCTACCGACTCGACATTTGAAACACTGCTTTTCGACAAGCGAGGCATAACAGGCACCAGCGAAAACGTAGACATTTCACAGCTTTGCTCTAACGACACTTGCTATTGGCGAGTGGCAAGCATACAAGACGGCAAATTCGACACATGGAGCAATGTGGCATCGTTCAGGGCTCCGCAGCGTCCATTCACCGATGCGGTAGAATTAATCAGTCCAGCAGACGGGGCTACGTTTGCCGACGATTTCAATTTGGAATTCACTTCAGTGACAGCCGACACATTCTCGCTCCAAGTGGCACGAACTCCCGACTTTTCTGGTGATGATGTGATAGAACTTCACAACTTCAAATATCAAGATGGACATCTCATCTATATATACAATGTGACACTGCTTGGACGAGGCACATTCTATTGGCGAGTGAAAACCACGCGCTCGGGGCATGATGATGGCTATTCGGAGGTGAGAAAATTCACTGTTGAAAGCATTCCGACCGGGAAATACGAAAGCGGATATGTGGTGAAGCATGATATCGACACTTATGCCGCTATGGGCGATATGAGGTTGGAAAATCTGTGGGTCCGTTCAGTGAAAAGCGAATACGGCAACATTACATTCACCAACAGCGGCCAGCTTAATCGTGGATTCACTGTGCTGGGCGACACGCTGTATGTGGCAGGGCGCGACGAGGTGTCATCGTCGTCGCCAGCGTACTTAAGCCTCTATGTGGCATCCACAGGCGAGTACATCAAAGACTTGCGCCTCGGCAGTGCCGCCAGCGTGTCGTATTTGCCTTGCAACGATGTGATGACCGATGATGCAGGCCACATTGTGGTGAGCAATATGACGCTGAATGTGGCCACCACGCCATTGTGCCTATTCTGGGTGAACACAAAAAGTGGCGAGGTGACACAGGTGGCGAAACTCTATATGGATGGATTGGCAAAACCACGCATCGACCATTGCGACATCTATGGCGATGTGGCTGCGGGTGATTTCTCTGTGTTTGCAGTCACCAGTTCTGGTAGCAGCATCTTACGATGGGTGATTGAGGATGGTGAGGTAGTGGATAGCGAATCGCTGGCAGCGGCAGAGTATGCACCCACTTCAGCCTCGAATTGGGGCACTGCGCCTCGCGTGTTCGCCGAAAGTGCAGATGTGGTGTTTGTGAATGGTGGTGCCACCTATTTCTCTCGCTACAGTTTTGATTCTGGCAATATGGAAGGAAGCATGGTGGGCAACAAAGCCATCATTCCAGTGGGGAAGGCTGCGAATGGTGGTTGCACCTTCTCGCTTGCGGGAGTGAACTATATGCTCTATCCCTATGCCGACCATTCATCATCGTATCGCTATCTGCTGGTGCAAAATGCCAGCGGCGACACCGACTTCGATGGCTTCAGCCCGATGTGGATATTTCCGAAGCAAGGGTTGGGTAATACCAACAATTCGGTTTGGGCGGCTCCATGTGTGGCTTTGCAAGGTGCAGCAGGTGAACAGTTGCTATATGTTTATGTGCCAGGCAATGGTATGGCCGCTTACCGATTGAGCACCGCCAGAAAAATTGGTGATGTGGATGGAGATGGCGAAGTGAATGTGACCGATGTTACAGCGCTTATCAATAAAATATTAGGTACGGCCACCTATGCCGACAGTGTGTGCGATATCAATGCCGACGGAGTGGTGAATGTGACTGATGTCACCGCCCTCATCAATATCATCCTCGGCGGAGAATGAATGATGTGGAGGCTCGCCCAAGGTGGGGGCGTGTTCTATTTGGTGAATAGGTGCTTTATTAGTTGTTGAAAATTTATTAAATACGATAAAATTTCATATCTTTGCACTATTCAACCGATTAACTGACGAAAATTTCAAACCTTTTAATACTCTGTTATGATAAAGAAATTACTCATTGTGGCTCTGTTGACCCTTATGGCTCTGCCTATATGGGCGCAAGAGGCACAGAAACGCGAAATGCGAACGGTGTGGATTGCAACCGTGAGCAACATCGACTGGCCACAGACCCGTGGCACCGGAACAGCAACCATCAACAAACAGAAAAAGCAACTTACCGATATGCTTGACGGCTTCGTGAAAGCCAACATGAACTCAGTGTGTCTGCAAGTTCGCCCTATGGCTGATGCGCTCTACAAATCGAGCTATGAGCCATGGTCGAGCTACATTACAGGCACCCGTGGCCAAGACCCAGGCTGGGACCCTATGGCTTTTGCCATTGAAGAATGCCATAAGCGTGGCTTGGAATTCAATGCGTGGGTGAATCCTTACCGTTTTAGCAACAGCAGTGGTAATGACACCAAAACTGCTATCGACGAGGCCGTGAAAAGTTCGGGCATCTTGATGCAAGTGGGCAGCCGCATCGTGTTTAATCCGGCACTGAAGGCATCTCGCGACCATCTCTTGAAGGTGTGCAAGGAAATGATTCAGAACTACGACATCGACGGTATCATCTTCGACGATTATTTCTATCCTGGCGACGGTACACCAGAAGACAGTTCAGCCCCCGACTACCAACTGTATGTGGAAAGTGGTACCACAATGACCATTGGCGACTGGCGTCGTGCCAACGTGAACCAAATGGTAAAGGATATGTGGGATATGGTGCAGACCACTAAACCCTACGTGAAATTCTCTATCGGTCCTGCTGGCGTGGCTGGCAATAAGTCGACCTCTGCCACCAAGCACGGTGTGGTGCCTGTCGACAATTATTGCCGCGCAAGCGACTGGCAATACAAGCAAATCTACAGCGATCCATTGGCGTGGCTGGAAGAAGGTACTATCGACTACATCTCGCCACAACTCTATTGGAAAACAACACATACAACCAACCCATTCGGCCCATTGACCGACTGGTGGAGCTATGTTGCAGAGCACTTCAATCGTCACCACTACGCCAGCCATAACATCTACTTTATGGCTACCACCAACACAAAAGACGACTGGGACGAAATCCTTCAACAAATTCGCTATAGCCGCCAGTATAACCGCCAGAATGCTCCAGGTGTGAATTTCTATTCTGCAAAGTATATCAATGGCCCAACCTGCACAGGCTTCGGCGAATACCTGAGCCAAACTCTCTTCACTCACAAAGCGCTTGAGCCAGCAATGCCTTGGCACGAAAAGACTAATTTCAATGCTCCAGAAAATCTCACTTACAGTAATGGCACACTTTCGTGGAAGGGTGTGAGCAAATCGCTTGTTCGCTACTCTGTGTATGCAGTGCCTTTGACCGTGACCCTCGATGAGGCGCAAAGCCTGAATTTCGATGGTATCAAGAGCGACTACCTCGTGAATGTGACCTACACCCCAAGTTACACGCTCGACGCATCGCTTCGTTCGGGTTACTGGTATGCAGTGTGCGTAGTGGATGGCTGGAACAACGAATTTGCTCCAGCATTCTACAACCTTGCCACTGAAGATGCCGACCAAGTGACTTTGATTTCGCCAATCGGTGGTGCTGCCACTGCCTGGAATCAGCAATTCTCTTGGACTGCAGCCGAAAATGCAAAATACAATCTGCAAATCGCCACCGACGAGAACTTCAACAATGTGGTGGCTGAGCAGAAGAATATCGAAACCAATGGCCTGACAATCGACCTTGGCGAACTTGAATCGGGACAGACCTATTATTGGCGTGTGGCCACTTTGCAACCTAATCGCATTCCTAAATGGAGCGAGAAGGCTTCGTTCAAGGCGCCTGTTCGCACCCCAGCACAAGCCGTAGCGCTCGTGAGCCCCGCCAGCGGCACCTCGTTTGAAGACGACTTCACCTTCAAGTTCACCCCAGTGACAGCCGACAGTTATAAACTCCAAGTGTCGAAGACTGCTGACTTCGCCACCGTAGACTATGAAATCACCAAGTTTGATGCTGCAGGCGCCGACCTTAAGGCCGATTACGCCGTTTCGCAGCTTGGAAAGGGCAAATTCTACTGGCGAGTGGTCACCGTTCGCAAATACTATTCAGAAGCCGTGTCGGAAGTGCGCGACTTCACTGTCACCAAACTCCCTATAGGCGAATATGAGCCGGGCTATGTGATGAAGAAAGACATTGATGCCAGCTCTTACGACCCTGTGAATGGTATGCGTCTCACCAATCTTTGGGTGCGCTCGATTAAGAGTGAATACGGCAATATGACATTTGAAAACGATGGCCAACTCAATCGCGGTTTTGCTGTGGTGGGCGACACTATCTATGTGTCTGGTCGCGAAAGTGCATCTTCATCAGCTCCGGCCTATCTTAATCTTTATAGTGCCGAAACTGGTGAGCGCATCAAGAAACTCAACTTGGGCAGTGAAGCCACAGTGGGTTACTATCCTTGCAACGATGTGATGACCGACAATGCCGGAAATCTGCTTATTAGCAACCTCACCCTCAATGTGGGCACCACTCCATTGGTGCTGTTCAGCGTCGACAAGAATACGGGTGCCGTAATTAAGGTGGCATCGCTCACATTCTCGAATCTTGCAGAATATCGCATCGACCACTGTGCAGTGGCTGGTGATGTGAAGAGTGGTAGTTTCAGCGTGTTTGCAGCTTTGCGTTATAGCACCACAGTGCTTCGCTGGAAATTCAGAAATGGCATACTCTTGTCGCAGGAGAAGACCACTCTCAAGGGCTTTGCTCCTACCACAGCCCAAAATTCGGGTATTGCGCCACAACTCTATGCGGCAGATGAAAACACCATTTACCTCAATGGCAATGGTATCTACTTCACCCGCTACGACTTCTCTACTGGTGCAGTGACAGGTGCATTTGCCAACAACTCGCTGTTGGCTCCATCGGGAACCAATGGCAATGGTGGCACAGTGTTTAGCCTCGCGGGCGTGAACTATATGCTCTATCCAAGCGACGACTACAACACCAGCTTCAAGTTCAACCTTGTGCAGAATTCAACAGATTTGGCGTTCGACAATTTCTCGTTGATGTGGAATTTCCCAAAACAAGGATTGGGCAGCGTGAACAGTTCTACTTGGAGTGCTCAATGCACATCCACTCCTGTATCGCCCTATGCACAGATGCTCTTCCTCTATGTGCCAGGCAACGGTATGGCTGCCTATAAGCTCAGTAAGGTGGCTCTGCTCGGTGATGTTAACCGCGACGGCAAAGTGGACGTGACCGATGTCACTTGCCTCATCAATATGATTCTCGGCTCAACTCCAATGGATATTGAAGTGGCTGATATCGACGGCAATGGCAAGGTGGATGTGAGTGATACAACAGCGCTCATCAATCTCATTCTCGCATAATTATCTGATAAAATAGATTCCTAATCACATCGGAGGCAGCCTCGTTGGTTGCCTCCGATGGCGTTTTGGGGTTGTTGTGGTAGGGGTGGCAAGATGGCTTGTGGACCTTGGTGGGGTGGGACGAGTTGGAATATTTAAAAAAATATCATATCTTTGTATGCAATCTTAACTCTACTATTTACTATTAGATATTAACAAACTATTTCTTTTTATATGTCAAACAGACTGATAACCTTCTTGATGCTGGCGTTGTTTGCCATGACAGGGATGTCGGCAAACTACACCATTCCAAAACGTGAATTCCGCTCGGCATGGATTGCCACAGTATGGGCTCTCGACTGGCCTCGTGATGGCAACGATGTGGCAGCCAACAATACCAATGCCTCGGTTCAGAAAGCGCAAATGATAAGAATGCTCGATTCGCTGAAAAGCAATAATTTCAATACTGTGTGCTTTCAGGTTCGCTCAATGTGCGACGCGATGTATAAGTCGAGCTATGAGCCTTGGTCAAGTTATCTTACAGGCACCCGTGGCAATGCTCCAAGCTACGACCCACTGCAGTTTGTGGTCGATGAATGCCACAAGCGCGGTATGGAATGCCACGCTTGGGTGAATCCTTACCGTTTTTCTACAGGCTCCAATTGGTCGACTTCGCTCGACAAGGTGGTGACCAATGGCAGTCACACGCTCACCTACGGGTCGACAGTGATTCTCGACCCCGCCCAGCAATGGACCATCACCCGCATTACTGATGTGTGTCGGGAAATTATTAGCAACTATGATGTCGACGGCTTGGTGTTTGACGACTATTTTTATCCCAACGGCATTCCATCGACCAACAGCGCAGGCGACTACACCGAGTGGAAGCAGTCGGGCACAAAGATGAGCATAGGCGACTGGCGCCGCGACAATGTGAATCGCATGGTAAAGGCTGTCTACGACATGATTCAGGCCACAAAACCATATGTGCGTTTCGGCATTTCGCCAGCCGGTGTGGCTTGCACCAATTCTACGGTGGCGAAGAAATATGGCGTCACTCCTTGCCCTTCCAACACCAGCGACTGGCAATACGATGGCATTTTCAGTGACCCGCTGGCGTGGATAAGCAGTGGCACCATCGACTATATCTCGCCTCAAGTGTATTGGAATATTGGTGCTTTGGCCGATTATTCCACCATTAGCCCTTGGTGGGAAAAGGTGGCTGCACAATTCAACCGCCATGCCTACATTTCAAGCTCTATCTCCAGCCTCACTTCGTCGAGTACGGCTTCGAATTATGCGGAATATGCCAACCAGGTGCAACTGAACCGCAATACAAGCGTAGATGGCAACTTCGGTAGCATATTCTATTCGTGCAAATATCTTTACGCAATAAATAAAAACTCGCTGTCGAGTTATTTGAAGAATACAGTGTATTCAAAACCTGCACTTGTGCCGGCACTCTCGTGGAAATCTGGCAATAATCCAGGGGCTGTGACTAATGTGAATTATAATTCGGGCACACTTTCGTGGTCGGGATATAATGGCGTTCGCTATTCGGTGTATGCGTTCCCATCGTGGATGTCGACATCCGATTTCAATAAGCAGGTGGAATATCTGCTCGATATGAGTTACGCTACAAGTTTCGCCATTCCTGCGGCATATCAGGGAAGCGATTGGCAATACGCTGTGTGTGTGGTCGACCGCGTGGGTAATGAATACGATGCAGCATTCTCCAATGCAGAATTGCAGGGAGATGCCGACCCTGTGACGCTCGTAAGTCCTGCCGATGGGGCAGAGGTGGAAGGCGATGCGGTGCAACTCTCATTTGCTCCAGTTGTGGCCGATGGCTATCGATTGCAGGTGTCGGCCAATAGTAATTTCTCAAAAGTGCTATTCGAAACCACCACATTCACTGGCAGTGGCGCCAACTTGTCGGCATCTTGCCCAATTACGCTTCTGGGTAAGGGCACATTCTACTGGCGTGTGCAAACTAATCGCCAAAACTACCGAAGTGCCACTTCCGATATCCGCAGTTTCGTGGTGACTAAAGCCCCAGTAGGAACATTTGAGCAGGGATATGTGATTAAAAAAGACATTGATGCAAGCACTTATGCCGATGTGAACGGTATGCGATTGACCAACCTTTGGGTCCGCTCGGTCGACGGCAATTACAGTAATATGGCATTCGAAAACTCTGGTTTGCTTAACCGTGGTTTTGCTGTTGCCGACGGCAATTTATATGTTGTGGGACGTTATGCTAACGCTTCCTCTTCACAGACTTATCTGGATGAATACAGTGCAGAAACTGGTGAGCGCCTCAGACGCATCGAACTCGGCGCCACAGCAAGCGTAGACTACTATCCATGCAATGATGTGATGACCGATGCCGCAGGCAATGTGATAGTGTCGAACCTCACGCTGAACATCAGCAACCAGCCATTGCAGCTCTTCAAGGTGGACACTGCCACTGGTGGTGTGACTCGTCTGGTGAGCCTGACAGCTCAAAATTCATCCACTCTGCGTGTCGACCACTGCGCAGTGTATGGCGATGTGACATCGGGCACCTATTATGTGTTTGCCGCTTTGAGTTCGGGCACACAGTTGATTCGCTGGACGATCAGTAATGGTGTAGTGGCTTCGACTTCGGTTGCTAATCTGTCGGGCTTCGCTCCGTCTTCGTCTTCACAGATAGGCATTGCCGCTCGTGTGGTGCCTGTGAATGAGAATATCGTGTATGTGAAGGGCAGCACGATTTATCCCACTCGCTACAACTTTGCCACTGGCGCAGTCGACAGCAGGATGACCAACAGCGCATTGCTGCCTGCTGGTATGAATGCCAACGGCTTTGCTTCGTTTACATTGAAGAACAAAAACTATATTCTCTATCCAAATGGCGACCATAATAGTTACTTCAACTATATTCTCGCTCAGAACGGCACCAACGACGTGCTCGACAACTATAGCCCGATGTGGATATTCCCGAAGCGGGGATTGGGTAGTGTGTATAGCCAAACTTGGGGAGCTCCTTGCTTGGCGGTGAAAGAGGGCAACGCCAATTCTGCTCTGCTCTATGTGTATGTGCCAGGTAATGGCATGGCTGCCTACCGATTGAGCCCGTCGGTTTTGTTTGGCGATGTGAATCGTGATGGTACAGTGGACGTGACCGATGTCACGACACTCATTAACATGGTGCTCGGCTCTTTACCACTTGATATGGAAGTGGCTGATATCGACGGGAATGGCACTGTGGATGTGACCGATGTGACAATGCTCATCAACTACGTTCTCGAAAGCGAATAATTTGACGAATACATACATTCTATGGTCCTCTTGCCGCTGATGGTGAGAGGGCTTTTTTTTGTGTGGTACAGAAGTGGGATTGAGCCGCCGCCGCTCAATTGAACTGTGGGGTAGGGGGTAAAAAAAAAGCTCCAAGCATTTCACAACGTCCGGGGCTTTTGTATTCTCGATTAACGGTCTGTTAAGAAAAATACTATTACTAATATACTAAATACAATCTATGTGTTGGCGATATAATTTTTGTAAAAAATAATTCAGGGAATTATCCGAGTATAAATCGTTATAGCTGTATAATTATTTATTTCGGTTGCAAAAGTATGCCTAATATTTTTTCTGTGCAAAAAAAATTGTAGAAAAAATCATTACAAATACGATTTTTTTACTTTTTTTTACGTTTGAAGCGTGGTTTGTGGAATAAATATGCAAAAAGTGGCAAATATGCAAAAGAGTCTGCTTGGTGTATGGTTTTGCATTTAATTTTTTTGAAGAGGATTTGTAATGCAAAAAAATGATTGTTTAGAAATCTTAAAAAATGCAAACGGGCAAAAATCGGCAATGTAAAATCCGAAATCTTTCAGAAAAAAATGTTTACTTTGTAGTTGCTTACTATCTATTAATGTGGAGTGATACGACTTCCATTGAAGAATTACTTCTAAAAAAGATAATAAACTAACCAATTAACTATAACTAACAAACAATTAATTATGAGAAAACAGCTATTGCTTCTGTTATTTTCCCTCTTCGCGGTGATGGGCTTTGCCCGCACTGTCACGGGTGTTGTGAAGCAGGCGTCGGATAAAGAGACCATTATTGGTGCTTCCGTGCGCGTGCATGGCACAACTCGTGGTGTGACCACCGATATTGATGGAAAATTTCAAATTGACGTGAAGGACGGCGATGTGCTCGACATCACTTACGTGGGTATGAACCCCCTCTCGATTAAGGTTGGTAATCAAACTGTTATCAACGTGGAGATGACCGACAACTCTCAGGTGCTTTCTGAAGTTGTGGTTACTGCAATGGGTCAGACTCAAGAGAAGAAGAAACTGAACTTCGCAGTTCAGAGTCTTAATTCCGACCAGGTGACTGCTGGTAGTGCTTCCAACTTTGCAAACTCTCTGCAAGGTAAGGTGGCAGGTCTTCAAGTGTCATCGGGTGGTGGTTCTCCAAACTCTTCAACCCAGGTGATTATCCGTGCGATTTCATCAGTTAACACCTCTCAGAACAACGAACCTCTCGTGATCGTTGACGGTGTGCCTGTTCGTGGACACGGTACTTCTCTCGGTGATATCAACGCTAACGATATCGAAAACATGACAGTCCTCAAGGGTGCTGCTGCATCTGCACTTTACGGTCAGGAAGCTGCCAATGGTGTGATTATGATTACCACCAAGAGCGGTTCGAAAGACGGCAAGGTGAACGTGAGTGCTTCAGCTTCTTTGGAAGTAAGCAATGCAATGCGTGTGCCAAAACTACAAAAGTCGTTCACCCCTGGTGTTCGCGGTATGTATAAGGAAAACAGCTCAACCGGCGGTTGGGGTCCTTACATGAACGAAAACGACAAATACTACGACAACCTTGGCGGTTTCCTTGGCACTGGTCTTCTTCAAAAATACGACTTGTCGGTTTCTGGCGGTAGCGAAAAATTCAACTCTTACGCTTCTGTGGCTTACACCGACAACCAAGGTATCGTGCCTAAAGACTACAAGAAACAACTCACAGTGTTCTTGAAGGGTAGCTATAAGCCAAGCGAACAAGTTACCATCCAACTCACCACCAACTTTGTGAACAGCAAGAGCCGTGGTTTTGGTAACTCTATGAGCAGCATCTATGCTTATGGTATCAACAAGGATATGAAGGATTATCAAACTCTCGAAGGTCACGTTAACTGGCGTGCTCGCTACGACCACTGGGACGACCTCACCGACCTCGAACGCTTGAACTGCGGTCCTTCTCCATACTACGGACGCTACAACGACAAGAGCAACACTGAAAGCAACCGTATCGTGATTAATGGTCAATTGACCTATGAGCCAATCAAGGACCTCATTTTCAATGGCAAGATTGGTTACGATAAGGGATATAGCACTTACGAAAGCTACACCGTTCCTCGCATCTACGACGGCGACCTGATCGACCCTAACGACGACAAGGTGAAAGACGTGCTGGCAAAGAACCAGAGCCTCTTCGGTTCGTATTCATTCCAACCATCACGCAGCGAACAATTCACTGCCCTTGCTACTGCAACATGGAAAAAGACTTTTGCAGAAGACTTCAACTTTAACTTCCTCTTTGGTGCTGAATACAAGGAAGTGAGCAGCTACGAAGCTTCAATCTACGGTGAACACTTCCAACTCGGTGGTGACTACTACAGCTTCATGAACACCGACTTCACCAACGGCGACTTGCTCAAGAGCAACCGTCCAAGCCTCTACCACACTTCCTGGAACAAGTATGGCTACTTCGGCGAAATTCGTTTCGACTACAAGGGTATGGCTCAACTTTCTGTAACAGGCCGTATGGATGGCTCTTCTCGCTTACGTCAGGCTGAAAAGACTCAATACTTCTATCCATCAGTTACTGGTGGTGTAATTTTCAGCGAACTCTTCCACTTGAGCAACGAATGGTTCTCTTATGGTAAGATTCGTGGTAACTGGGCAAAGGTAGGTAAGGACTGTCCTTCATACCTCTTCACAGACACCTATAAGCAATGGGTGACCTTCCCTGACGGTGGTTATGGTGTGGACCCAACCACTTCTCGTGCAATTACCCTCGAACCTGAAATGGACTCATCTTGGGAAATTGGTGCCGACTTGCGCTTCTTCAACAGCCGCACTCGCTTGGATATCGCTTACTATTCAACCACAGCTGACAACCAGATTGTATCGGTTCGCGTATCACCAGCATCAGGTACTATTTTCCAAACCCGTAACGAAGGTACCGTGCTCAACCATGGTATGGAAATCACCCTCGGTCAAGACATCATCAAGTCGGCTGATTTCGACTGGACTGCAAACCTCAACTTCTCGTTCAACCGTGGTAAGTTGACCTACCTCCCTGAAGGCGTATCTGAAATCAATGCAGGTCAATATGGTGATATCTTCTCTGTATCTTACCTCGGCGGTTCTACCACCGGTATCACTGGTAAGGACTATATGCGTGACCCTGACGGCAACATCATCTGTAACGAAAACGGTTATCCTGTAATCAGCTCTTCAAAGGGTACTCTCATCGGTAACCGCGAGCCAGACTTCTTGCTTGGTCTGGGTTCTACATTCCGTTACAAGAACGCAACGCTCTCATTCCTTCTTGATGGCCGCTGCGGTGGTGATGTAGCGAATGTTACTGGCCGTAACCTCATGATGAACGGCATGACCGACCGCATCGCTAAGTATCGCAACCGCGAATACATCTTCAATGGTGTGGTTCCTAACGGCGACGGCACTTATCGCAAGAACACCACTCCTGTGGTATTCGACTACAACTTCATGAGCACCTACTTCTATGCAGTGTCTTCAAACTTCATCGAAGATGGTTCTTATATCCGCTTGAGCTACGTGACTTTGAACTACGACTTCACTTCACTGCTTAAGAAAACTTGGCCTATCAAGGGCTTGAGCGCAACAATCACTGGTCGCAACCTCTTCTTGCTCACCAAGTATTCAGGCAACGACCCTGCAGTGCTCGCCTCTACCGGTGGTGGTGCAAGTGGTTCTGGTATCGACAACTACAACGTGCCATCAACCCGCAGCTTCAACTTTACACTTAAAGCAACATTCTAAACTCAGGCAAAACTATGAACAAGATAAAATATATAGCATTATCAGCGTTGGTGGGCATGGCTTCAGTTAGCTGTACCGATGTTCTCAACGACAATGTGAACCCAGATAAGGCTCACGTGATCGATGCAAAGGTGGGCTTGCCAGTGCTCGTGTTCTATGCTCAGCAAATCAACTACGACAACGCTGAGTATAACTCCTACTTCACTCAGATGTTTACCACTACCGATAAGACCAAGCTCAGCTCTGGTTACTCTTACAAGAGCGAATGGGAACTTCTGACAATGAACCGTCACCCACAATGGCGTCGTCACTTCTACGACATTTGCAAAAACGGCCAGAACTTGATTGCCAATTCACAGGCCATCAATTCGCCAAACTATGAATTGATTACTCGCACTATCCGCTTGATGTCGACTCAGCTCACCACCGACGAATTCGGTGATATGCCACGCTCTCAAGCGCTTCAATCAAATTCTCCTCAATACGACACCCAGTCTTCAATCTATGCTTGGATGTTCCAGGAAGCTGAAGATTTGATTAAGATGTACGACACTCCAGAAATCGTCAACAACCCCGACAACCAAAAGATTGGTTTCGATATCGACCGCATCTATGGTGGTGACCTCAACCGCTGGAAAGGTTTGGTTCTCGCAGTGAAGGCTCGTTTGCTTTTGCGCAATCTTCCAAATATCGACCGCAGTGCAGCCACTTGCAAAAAGATTGTTGCAGCAGCCGAAGCAGCAATCCAGCAATGGCGTAAGGGCGACCTCCTCTACGGTACATGGTTTGGCAACGAACCTCGTTACAATTTCTCTGGTGGTACTGGCGAACAAAGCTGCGTTTGGAGTGTGGCTCAACCTAAGATTAACTCTTGGGAATCTCGTAGCAACCTCTTGAGCGAAGCCGTTCCTTCCAAGTTCTTCATGGTCGACCTCCTCGGTATCGGCAAGCCTGACGACGAAAAGCTCTGTGGACAATTCGTGGCTGAGAGTCAGCACGACGGTTGGGCTAACGACCCACGCTGTGGTCTTTTGATGATTGCCCGCACAGGTCCAACTTCGTCATCTATCGAAACCGCTAAGGTGAAGATGCGTTACCTTGAAGCAAATATCGGTATGGGTTCATCATACAAGGCAGTTAACTTCCCTGATATGTATATGGGTGCTTACGCTGGTGCTACTACCGGTTACAACCCTCTCTTCACAATGGAAGAGCTCTACTTCATCAAGGCTGAAGCGCTCTATTGGCTCAATGAAAAAGAAGAAGCCTGCAGACTTGCTAAAGAGGCAACTGAACACAATATCGAACGTCACCTCGAGTTCTTCTTGCAAAAGTATCCTAACGCTAACTACAATCCAACCACCGACAACAAGTATCCTGGTGATGCTTCTGCAAGCGGTGTTCCTGGATTCCAAGCTAAGCAATGGTGGGATCTTCAAGTGGATGCATTCCTTAACAACACAGAAGACTATACCGAAAAGACTGTTCGCGGTCAGGTGATTCGCACCTACAATGTTCACAAGGTGACAGAACGCGGCAACAAGCACTGGTTCTTCAACCCAAGTGAATTCTCACTCAGCGACTTGATGCAACAAAAGTACATCGCTCTCTACCTCCAGGCAGAGCAATGGACCGACATGCGTCGCTACCACTACAGCAACAATCGTAACAAATACGGTATTGGCGATAACCAAGAAATTATCTACCCAACTCTCCGTCGTCCTTACAACTTGTATGCTGCATACTGGATCGATGGCTTGACTGAAGCACAAAAGGAAAGCACATGGATTCAACGTATCAACTACGACCCAGAAACAGAGGAAAAATACAACCGTGCAGAACTTGAACGCCTCGGCGCTTACAAGAACTACAAGTGGTTGCAAGAGCCAATGATTTGGGCCAAGAATTACGGTGAAGTGAAATCGCTCACCGGTGAATAAAAATAAGTGAGAACTCATTAATTAATGAATTAATACACCTAACGATTATGAAAATATTAAATATTATAGGTTTTTTAGCTTTGGGAGCATTGGCACTCACTTCGTGTGCCAACCACGACCTCATCGGCGACAAGGGCGAACTTGGTCAAGTTCTTCCTACCGTCGACTGGGAACAGAGCTCCAAGGTGGTGAAGGCTGGTAACTCTGCCTATTTCAAGGCTAAATACTACACCTCGGCCGAACGCCAAATCGACCACAGCGAAGTGTGGGTGCAGGTGAAGCGCGAGCAGACCGCTTCTGCTACCGCTAAGCTCACCACAGCTCTTGGCTACAACAAGTCGTACTCTATTACCGACACCGTGCGTAGCGCTCAAAGCGTTGCTAAATATGCGCATTCAAAGGCTGAATGGGATGGTCACGAATATGTGCTCACCGATTCATTCCCAACATCTCGCACGCTCGCTCCAGTGGTTTGGAAAGTGCCAAGCCAATGGGACGCTGATAAGTTTAAACAGTATTATCCAGAAGGTTTCGACACCGAGTTTGTTGAACATATGGTAACCACCCTCACCAAGGACAGCGCTTACTACAACGACCTGCGCGGCATTTATGTGAAGTATGATTTCTCCAAGGAACTCTTCGAGCAACTCAATGCAAAGTATGGTGTAAGCTTCCCAACCGAAACTGAATCCGACAAGAAGAGTGATGCTTGGTACACCCAGGTGAAGAACTCTAAGGGCGAATTGGTGGATGAAATCGACCACTACTACTACATCACAGTGGTGAACGAACAAACCACCTACAACGAAGTTGCAAAGCCTGAAGACGCTCCTGAAGGCGCTAAGGTTTACCCAGTTTACAAAGCTGCAGAATGGCTCTTCAGCCGCTACAGCGATGACACCGGTGGCAAGATTACTACCGTGCGCGCTAAATATATGCCTTACTGGAAAGACCTCATCAGCACCATTCCATTCATCGACTGGATTTACGATTCAGGTAACAAGGTTTACAATGTAGACTTCTCTCGTACCTACTATTTGGAACCAACTTATCGCGTTTACGATACTGAAGGCAAGGTGGGTATCACAAGTAACAATGAAGAAATCACACTCAATTAATAAGAAGCCACTATGAAAATGATAAAGAATATTGCACTCTTGGCCATTATGATGCTGGCTGTGACCTCTTGTGTGGACAAGGAACCAAACTATGGCAACTTCCCCACCAAGGACGTGGATTTCACTTA
Source organism: Bacteroidales bacterium (assembly GCA_030531495.1). GTDB lineage: Bacteria > Bacteroidota > Bacteroidia > Bacteroidales > Muribaculaceae > Sodaliphilus. Next base: position 1,784 of record JAUNNJ010000043.1, on the reverse strand, counting down.
CCAGGTTGATGGCAACGAGTGCCAACTCGACTTCTATGTCGTTTCAACTGTTCAATTCACCAACACCTCTTCTAAGAGTGGTGGTGTGACTTGGGATTTCGGCGATGGCAAGACTTCAAAGGAAGCCAATCCAAAGCACAAATATGAAAAGGCTGGTGTCTACAACGTGACCCTCAATGTCGACGGTGCAGGCTCTAAGACCTATCCTCTGATGATTTATGATATCGCTCCAGTATTGAGCGTGACCAGCCAAACTGAGCCTGTTGTGGTTATCAACGATGTGCAGGTGAACCTCGGCATCGAATTGCCTAACCCAGAAAAGCTCATCTGTAAGTATGTTTGGAAATTCCCAGAAGGCACCAAGACTGCTGATGGCACCGAACTTACAGAATTCATCGGCTACTCTCACGAAGATGGCTCTATCGACAATCCTGGCTCATTGAGCTTCAAGAACATCGGTTCACAAAGAATTGAGCTTCAAACTTGGTTTGACGTGAATGGCGAAAACCGCCGTCTTGAAGATTCGTATGTGAATGTGCAAGTGGGCACTACCGACCCATGTGCAACTCTCTACTATGCCGAACTTGGTGGCAACATCAAGGCCTACAAGCTCGTGGACATGTCGAAACTTCCTAAGGGCACCAAGAACCTCCCATTCGATATGGGTGTAAACTCTGGTAACATGCCTACTCAACTCGTGTTCGCAACCGAAAAGGCTGGCTCTGAAGGCGTAGAACAAGACAACATCTTCATCCTCGACTGTGGTAAGCAATACTACTATGTGAACGACGAAGAAAACACTCTTGGCGACGGTAAGATTACCGTGATGAGCGCTGATGGCGCAAGCGTGAATGTGATGATTACCAATGTGGGTGGTCAGGCATTCAACGACCCATTCCAAGGCTGCACCGATGGCACTTATCTCTACTACACCGACCGTAACACCGGTATCCGTCAGATTCCTTTGAACACCCGCGGTGCTCGCGAAACCACGCTCTATTCAAGCACTGCTGGCTACTATGTAGTGAACAACCAACTCTCTTACTACGGTCAAGGTATCTCTTACGGTGCTATTCACACAGGTCTTTACCTCGACAAGAGCGGTATGTTCTGGTGGGGTAAGAACTACTCAGGTTATGGTATCTACCGCTTCAGCGCAAGCGATATCGGCAAGACTGGTGCAGGTGTGAAGATTCCTCACCCAATCGTGCTCGAAACCACTCAACCTCGTGCCTTCACCCTTGATGAAGAACTTGGCAAACTCTACGTGTGGATGACTCTCGGTACCACTCCTGGTGTTGGCTTCTGCGAATACGACATTCCAGCACCTGACAAGACTGTGGAATACGGCAACTACAACAAGTATATCAACATGGAAGCTGATCCAATCAACAGCACTGCTGCAGAAGGTGTTTACACCACTCAGTTTGCTGTCGACCCAGCTACCCACTACGTATACTTCGGTTTCCGTGCACTTCCAAGCGACAAGACTTACACCACAGGTTTGATGTACTACGATCCAGCCACTAAGACTGTGAACAAGTATATGGACAACACCGACAAGATTCTCGGTGTCTGCATCAACCCACGTAAGACAGCGTTGTTCTAATCCCTCTCTCGACAATTTCTTAACTGAAATATGATAGCAGGGGCGCACAATCAAATAGATGAGCGCCCCTGTTTTTTATAACATATAAGAAAGATGAAGACGATAATTAAAATAGCATTGTTTCCTGACTTCGTCGAAAAAAAAGTTAAAATTTTTAAGGTGTTGAAACAGAATA